>CACYBU010000169.1 GCA_902772665.1 uncultured Methanobrevibacter sp.
AAGTCGTTAAAATAAACAACCATACTGAAGCCATTTTTGATTTTGAAGTTTTAAAATCCGTGTCAGGTAATGAATCAGATTATTTTGCATATAAAGTATCATTCAGAACCATCAATGATGTTGAAAAACACATAAATCAAACCAATAATATAACTAATAATTTAACTAATGTAACAAATACAACAAACACCACCAATACAACCAACATTACAAAAGTAACTCAGCCGGTCGATAATGAAACAAATGCCACATTCCTGGATGGATTGTATGATTATTTGGCTTACCTCGCCGATGCACTCTATGACGCATGGAAACCTCTTATCGACACGTTAGTAGATGCATTTCTAATGATTACCAATGCTCTGGAGGAACTGGAAAATCTATTTGAAAACATAATGACGGAAATTCAGTCTTTGATTGACGCTCTTGAACAACTTCTAGAAATGCTTGGATCAATCTGGAAAGGACTTGCCGGACTTTTAGAATTATTCGGTGTTCTATTAACTGCCATTGACCAGCTTTTACATCTGATTGGATCCCTAGTGGATTTAATTGCAGGACTTGTCTCTTCAATCATCTCACTCCTGCAGCAAATTATAGATTTAATTGTAGGACTCATATCTGCAATCATCTCACTTATACAGGAGCTTTTAGGATTGCTGTCAAACCTAATTGATTTCATTTTAGATTTAATCAATCAGATAATATCATTACTTCAGGCGATTTTATCCTTCCTGAAATCAGTTGGCAGTTCTCTAGTTAATGTTATTGAAAATGGAGCAATTATAATAACCGCATTCTTGCTTATTACAATTGGAGCATTTATTTACAACAGAAAAAGATAATATTTCCTATTCCTTTCTTTTTTTTATTTTCCACATGATTTAATTTACAAGTGGGAGATTAACTTCAAACTATAACTGCATTGAAAGGAAACTGATTATTACTTTTATTCCTTTTTCAATTCATCAATTTTTTTGTTTAATGCATCGATTTCAGCGGTCAAATCATCTATTTTTGATTCCAGATTGTTATGGTTGTGCCTACTTATCTTTGATACATATATTGATGAAATTACCGCAGTGATTGTTGAAAATATCATAAATCCACCAATCATTGCAACCGCTCCGATAACATATCCTGAAGTTGTGGCCGGAATAATATCCCCATAACCTGTACTAGTCATAGAAACAATAATAAACCAGACTGCAGTATGTATATTATTTATATTGGAATCTACAACTCGTATTAAAACTGTGCAAACGAAAATAAAAAGAATTGCAATTACAATTATCTTGTCAAGATAGGTTCTTTTCAAAAAGTTAGAGATGAATTGCTCATCATCCTTTGAAAGAATATATATTCTAATTAAGTGAAAAAGTTTAATTAACCTCAATGCTCTTAAAAAAAACAAAATCAACTGGAAGCATTCCAATTATGCTTAAAAAATTATCCTCAAAGTACTTTCTTTTATCTTTTGAATGCTTATAACTGTAGATAAACTCTATCCATAATACAATACATAAAATAAAATCAAAAGAAAAAACAACCTGTTTGAATTGTAAAGAAGTTGGATATAATGTTATGTAACACAGCAATATTATATCCATCAAGGTGGTGAAAATCAGCAATAAATAAAATGCCTGTTTGGACTTTTTCATAGATAATTATTTGAATTAACCAATATTTAAATTGTCCACCATATCAATTGGAAAAGAGAATTAAATCTAACAGAAATATTATAAAATAGTATTAAAATTTCAATCCTATTTTATATGCATTTTTAAGAGCATCTTCAGCTTTATCTGCATCACCAATGAATTTGACACCACCTACTTCCAGGGTATCGACAATTTCCATTTCAGTGTTGTTTTCAAAGGGCTGGGCTTTTACCAAATCCATATATGACCTGTAAAAATCATTACCCGGATAGGCGTGGGTGAGTATTATGGCCACTTTGCCTTTAAAATGTTTGTCAGGATTATTGAAGACTGAATAGAACCTGTCAATTATTGTTTTGAGTTGGGCAGTCATTTGACCGAAGTATATTGGTGAGGCTACTATTAAACATGCGCCATCTGCCAATTTGTCGATGATTTTGGCTCCGTCGTCTTCAAATCTGCAGTCTTTTCCTTAGCACAGATTTCACATCCACTGCATGGATTAATGTCTAATTTGTCTAAAAAGTACTTTTCAACATCATGACCCTTTTCAGTACAACCTTTAATCATTTCGTCTAATATGCGATTAGTGTTACCTTTTTTTCTTGGACTACCGTTTAAAGCTAAAATTTTCATAATTATATTTAATAAAAAGTACCTATTAATATTTAACGGATTTAATGCTGAAACTCATGATTATCATGACTAAAAAGTTATATTAATGAATTAAAATAAAAGATTATCTAATGAGTTTCGAGTCATATTTAGCAGATATTTGGTTGGATAATATAAAAAAGTTAGATGACGTGAATCATCTAAAGCATGGTGAAATCTATGCCAAGGATGGTAGTGTTCGAGATTTCCGGATTAATGATAATATTGTTGATGCCCGTGTTGAAGGAGCACCAGGTGATTTTTTTAATGTAAATATTAGATTTATAAAGTTATCCACCCACGATAAAGGCAAATTGAATAAATTAATTAAGGAAAATCCTCAATTGCAGACAAAAATATTAAATGATTCTCCACCCGAGGAATTGTTTATAAATGACATGAAAATTCTTCCAGAGTCATTAAACGATTTTAAAATGTCTTGTACATGTAAAAATAAAGGATTGTTCTGTAAGCATAAGGCCGCCGTATTACATTATCTTTCAAAGGAGATACGTAAAAATCCATTTTTAATATTAACTTTAAGAGATTATCATGTTGATAAAATTTTTGACTCAGGTAAAAGTAAAATACCCTCAATTGATTATTTGCTGGCTGAAAATAGGGAATTTACAGACCATAGTGATGTGGTTATTGATGAAATCCCATTGCTGATTAATGATTTCAAATTCCTGCTGAACACATATTCGGGATTCTTCTCAAGTTCAACATTATCATTCAAGGATGTTTTAATCGACACCTTAAAGGATTTCTCCGTTCTAATAAAAAGCATAAACTATTATTATGATATTTATTCGTCCTATATTCATTATATTAATTTTGGAGATTCCCTTAAACTGAAAACCGATAATTTGGAACAAATCTTTCAGAAAAAATGGCATCATCCCCAAAACTGGAAGCAATTCCATATAAACATTGATAAAAATTACAATATCACAGATTTTGATGCAGGCATCCCCATGGATTTCACAATAGGAAACCTGAAGCATGCACTCTTTGCATTATTTGCCGAATTCAAGTTCACTGACATCACCCGGTACAATGAGGATTTGCAGTTTTTCCATGAACTGTATCATGTAACTTCAGGGCTGATATCTAAAAATGCATTGATACCTCAGTTTTTCAAATTAAAAAACAGGGAATGTGCAGTAAGATGGATTCCTTCTCTGAATACAGATGTATCGGATTTGATTGAAAATTTAGCCTGCAGATGTCCGGATAACTTAATATCATATGAAAGTAAGCCCTTAGGTAAATATGAGCAGATTACTGTAGCAATTTCACTATTTTTCACAGGTTTTTCTATTTATGCATCATACCATTCAAATTCATCAATAATGAGGACTATGAAAAGTAATATTTATTATCAGTTATTTTTCTTCAAAAGCCAAAAGTTCCACATCAAAGGTGATGAAAAGTCCGTCAGTAACTGGCTGGCTCCATTGTTTGAAAATGACAACAACTACAAGTTTATTCTGGAGGTATCACAAAAGGATGAAATGTTCATAATTACTGCAAAGGCAATTGTAGAGGATGAAACACTAATATTAAAAGAAATTATCAATTCCGGAGAATATCCTCATATCATCAGAAATTCAAAATTGATAACTGATACATTTGAAAGATACGGTTGGGAAGTAGATCTGGAAGGTGAAATAAGATGTGACATTGAGGGTTTTATGTTTTTCAGCTCAACACTTATTCATAAATTTGAAAACATAGGAATTGAGGTGATTCTGCCTGATGAGTTGAGAATTGCCAGAAGCGCAAAACTGTCACTGATGAGTGATGATGATACGTTATCAAAGACATCACTTACCCTGGAGGATTTGAATAAATTCAACTGGAAAGTAGCCATTGGGGATGAAACATTCTCGCTGATTGAATTTGAAAATCTTTCACGCTACTACAACGGTCTGGTCAAGTTGAACAACAGATATCTGAAAATAGATTCCGATGATCTGGACAATATTGACTTTCAGACGGATTTCATTCCAGTCAATCCGACCCAGAATGATTTGATGCACTTCATATTAAGTGGAGATATAGAAAAACTTGACATTGGTGTGAATGATAAATTATCGGAGCTGATTGATAATCTGTTTAACTTTGATGACGTTGAAGTTCCGGATTCCCTTCACGGAGAGTTAAGGGATTATCAGAAGGTGGGATTTTCATGGCTATACCAGAATATGAAAATAGGATTCGGATCCATCCTGGCGGATGACATGGGTCTTGGAAAAACAATACAAGTCCTCACAACAATATTATATTTAAAGGAGAATGATTTAATCGAAGGAACTGTTTTGGTAATCGCTCCGACAGGTCTTCTTACAAACTGGCAAATGGAAATGGAAAAGTTCACTCCCACACTTACATGCCACATATATCACGGTCCAGACAGAAAACTGCCCGATGAAGACACAGATGTAATATTAACATCCTACGGCATAATACGTCAGGATTTTGATATTTTAAATGATTTGGATATATTTTTATGCGTTGTTGATGAAGCACAAAACATTAAAAATCCATCAACCAAACAGACCAGAGCCATCAAGGCTCTTGGAGCAAAACACAAAATGGCACTGTCAGGTACCCCGATTGAAAACCGCTTATCCGAGTATTGGTCAATTTTTGACTTTATAAATAAGGGATATCTGTATAATTTAAGGATTTTCAATCAAAGGTTCATAAAGCCAATTGAAAATGAACATGACGTGGAAGCATTGGATTCATTTAAAAAAATAACCTCCCCTTTCATTCTCAGACGCCACAAAAACGATAAAAACATTATAAAAGATTTGCCCGATAAGATTGTCAATGACATATACTGCAATCTGACAGTTAAACAGGCTGCAATGTATGAAGAAACATTGAACGTGCTTTTGAGGGATGTGGAGCAGAGTGAAGGGATTGCCCGCAAAGGCCTTGTCTTAAAACTGATCACATCACTTAAACAGATATGCAACCACCCCGCACAATACTCCTATTCCAAAAACATGAGCATTGACGAATCCGGTAAAATGGAAGTGCTTATTAACATTCTGGAAAACATTCTGGACAATGATGAAAAGGTAATAATATTCAGCCAATATGTTAAAATGGGTGAAATACTTAAAAAACTGATTGAAAATAAATTCAATGAGGAGGTGCTGTTCTTCCATGGACAGCTGTCACGTAACAGACGGGATGAACTGATTGACAAGTTCCAGAACAATGCCAAAAACAGGATTATGGTATTGTCACTTAAGGCAGGAGGAACAGGTCTTAACCTAACTGCAGCTCAAAATGTAATACATTATGATTTATGGTGGAATCCCGCTGTTGAAAACCAGGCCACCGACCGTGCATACAGAATCGGTCAGGAAAATAATGTCATTGTATATAGGTTTATTACAACAGGCACATTTGAAGAGAGAATCAATCAGATACTTGCAGAAAAAATCGAACTGGCCGAAGTAGCAATTGATTCCAGCACATCATTCATCACTGAAATGAGCAATGACGATTTAAATGAAATGCTTAAATTACGCAGACTTGAATAATTTAACTAATGTCTGATTTACCAAATTAGAACTAAATGATTGGTTTTTCAATCATGGGATTGTTGAATCCAATATCGACATTAACACTCTAAGGTTAATGCAACCTATAGGAGGTTTATTTAATGACTGTTATTTTATATAAAGTATACTTGCCAGATGTCAGTTAATTAACTATAATACCTTATTAAAATCAACCCTATCAATAAACTACCAACAAAAATCGAAACAAGTATTGACTATAAATCAACCAAAAAAACAATGTTTAGAGAGTGGAAAACACTTTAATTTTTCCTTGAAATTCAAATTACAGAACAAACAAAGCATTTTGAATTAGAAATTTTAAATACTTTCCGACCCTCGTTTATAAATTATTAACAATTCACTTTTCAAAATCAAAAAACCTCACGTTACCTAAAGCATCTCCAATAACCAGTTTATCATCATTAAGACTAATTGATGTTGCAAAAATATCCAAGTAATAAGTATAATTACATTCTTTACTTTCAATATCCCAGAATTTTATAGTATTATCTTCACTTAAACTAATCAATTGATTTTCATCAACATAAAGATTAGTTACGGCTTTTTCATGTGCATCTAAAATTATATTCTTATTTAAATTTGCATCTAATATTGCAATAGACCCGTTTTCATAACCTGCAATTATCTTATCATTATAGACTTTAATTTTTGAAACAGATGAGTCAATTTCTGTGAAAACATCCTCACTTGGATATTTTACTATATTTCCATCTTTAAATCCAATATACACATCATCGGATGCGAATTCACATGATATTGTTGTTGCAGTTTTATCAAATGTTGTTTCATTGCCTGCAATAACTAATTTATTTTCTTCAATGAATACTTCTCCGGAATTATTTTGAGTTATGTCAATAATTTCTTCAGAATTATTCTTTTCTTCAGGTTTTAAAGGAATAACTTCATTATCATCAGATTGAGCTTTCCACATATCATCAGTGACCTGGCAGGTAGCTATATTATATGTTTTTCTACCGTCTTTTTTAGTTTTTACACCAGCAAGATGTAATTTGGAATCTTTACGATTATATGAAATTGCATTGCACCTGAAATCGTTTGAATATTTATTAATGATTTCTTCACTATCCAAATTCCAAGTGAAAATTTCACCATTATCTGATGCTGTAATCATATGACTGCTATCAATTTTAATTGACATTACTGACTCAGCATGCCTTACACCATTATCTTCTTCAACTTCTTTATTCAAATCTATGACACTAATATCATTGTTTTTATTTCCAATAATCACCCACTTATCCTCCCCATCACTATAATAGTCAATAGAGGTAGGTGATTTTATACCCGTCAGAATATCTTTTATTTTATCGAACTGTGGACTTTCTGGTTGTGGAATATTCCAAACTATCATCTCACCCATATCTGAAATTGTGATGATTTTATTTTCATCTTCCAGTGTTTTTGCTTGTGTGAATTTATCATTTGGACTGCAAACCTGTGCTTCGGCAATGCTTTCTCCACCTCCTGAGTTTTTAAGGGTGTTCCAGAATTTCATCTGACCGTTTTCTGAAATCAGTGTTAAGAATCTTTTGTTTAAACCCATAAACCTTATCTCTTCAGATGAATCAAGTTTTGTAACTGAATCCTCATCATTGCTTTGCTGATGCTGCTTGTTGTATGATTTTACCATCCCATACACATCCCATCCACTAACTTCCCGCTCATCACAGACCAGAATAGCTTCATTTATTCTTGAAACCAAAATCTGATTATAATTTTTAGCTTCAATATTTTCATGTCTCAACTTTCTAGTTTCCAAATCAATTGTAAAAATTCCACTGTAAGATGATGCATAAATCTTATTATAAGTTTTAGACAGACAAATATCTGTTAATTCTGCATCAATTTTATGGTATTTATTTTCATCCTCTTTAAAAATAGATCTGTTGTTACTATCCCATTTGTTTATTTGACCATCCTTTGAGGCTAATAAGTATTTTCCCTCATCGACTGGAATGATTTTAATAATGCATGAAGGTGAATATTCAGGAATATCCAAATCATTATTTTCCAAATCAAATAAATTCAAAGTTCCATCACTGTTTGCTATAATAAGCAATTTTTCTTCAGTTACCTGAATTGCTGAAGTGAATCCAGTTCCGTTCACTTTCGGCCTTTTTATGATTGGGCTTTTGGGGGAGTAAAGAGAATTGGATTTTGGTTTTAAAAATATTTCAGATGAATTTTCAATTTCATCAATAATCGATTTTATAATCTCATCATCTTTCAGGTCAATCAACCTACCATATAATTGAGTCGGCAATTCTTCCTTATTATCAACCAGTATTGGTGCGGATAATTCCAATGCTCTTCCAATTAAAACAATTGAATGGTCATCTTCACATTCTAAAAATTGATGTTTAGTACCATCTTCAAAGTCTTTGAACTGATAATCAACGATTAAATTGTTAATATCAGTTAAAGCAATTTTATTTTTAATGAATGAATAGGAAGATAATGTTTTTTCCAGACGATTAAAGTCTTTTGATTCATTCAGATGGTATGGAAGTTCATTATATGAACGAGAGTTATTTCCTTTGAATTGATAATCATCATTATCGCTTCCCATTGCATCTTTCAGGAAATAATCTGCAATTAACTTATTGGAATCTTTTTTATCAGCGAAAAACTGATTTAAATTACCATTCTTTTGAATATATTCACTTGAATACCTCTCTTGTGCAGCTATTTTGAAACTTTCATAGAAGAAATCAACCCTGCCTTCTTTTCTTGCAATGAATGGTCTGATTTGTCTTAAGTTTAATCTTATCCTGTCCTGAAGTTCTTTGGTTGATAAATCTGTTTGGGATTTTAAAATACTGACAAGTTCATCTTCAGACAGACCTACTCGTGCATTAGCTAAAAGTGAGAATAATAATGGAACTATATTTTCTTCTTTAATATATTTTTCATCATCCTCTAAACGTTCTAGAACATGATTGAATGCAGATATTGGTGAGTCTCCAAATTTTTGGATTTCATTTTTTAGCTGATCAAATGAACCGAATATCCTTAACTCCGCAAGCAATATCTTTAAGAATAATGGGTTTTTTGAACCTTCAAAACTACATATTGTATTAATTTGAGATTCATCAAGAGATTTTAAATAATTTTTAAGATATTCATTGATTAAATCTTTTTTACCCACATCATTCAATTCTTTTATCTCAAAACCACAAATATTATGTTTATTTTTTATTTTTTCTAGCTCTTTATGGAATTTATCATTGGTTCTATCTTCTTTAATTGATATTATGATTTTTAAATTATTTGGAATATCGCCAATCCATTTAAGCATGTCCATTCCATTAGGTATCTGATTAACAGCATCAATGATTATGACTGATTCTCCTTTACTTGCAATAGCCTGTAGGATTTCTGGGATTTTTCTTTTCAGTTCATCTAGATTTTTTGGATATAATTCATCATCTTCATTCATGCCTGCTTCATCAATGATTGATTTCCATAATGTAAATGTTTTTGAACTTAAATCTGAAGCTCCGCAGAATCTTTTATATAATATTTTATTAGGATAATTTTCTTGAAAATCGCTAGCGAATTTTGCAAGAAGCATGGTTTTACCATAACCTGCTTTAGCACTTACCAGACAAATTTTATTTTCATGATTATTTTCAATATAATTTTTCAAATGATTTGTGTAAATGGGGCGTGGTATGAATCCTTCACTGTTTAAATAACAGAAGATTTCTTGTTGGTCTAAATCTTTTTGAATTTCACTTTCATGTTCTGGATGCATATTTTCTGGAAATGCAATAGCCAACTGTTCTTTTAATTGTTCGATAATGACTTCTTTAAGTGCTTTTCCATTACTTTCAAAATCAGTTAATCTTCCTTGATTTTCATTATGAGTATAATGTTCCGCGCCTTTTTCATCTGTAAAAGAGTTTAGTTCGGGAAGTATTAATTCACTATCCCAATAACCTTTATAATCATTAATTAAAACAGTTACTTTTGTTTCATCATTGTCTTCTTTATTATCTTCAACTTTTTTTCTCATTCTAATTTTATCTTTGGTTTTTTCCAGTTCACTATTAGCTAATTTTATTTTATCTGGATTTTCTTCGGATTCATTGGTATAAATTAGTTTCTGATAACTTGTGAGTTCATCTAGATATGATTCGTCCCTAAAGAAGAATAATGAATGTTTTGAAGCAGGGCATTCAATATCTTTATCTTTTAAAAACATGTGTATTGGTTTTAATAACGCATGTTCGATTTCCATTTCGGTAGCGGATCTTCCATTTAATTCATCAATAGTTGTGTATCGGTTTTTAGTTTCATCATTAATGTCCTTTTCAAAGTTAGGAACCCATCCTCTGCGTTGTCCTAAAAAGCATAAGAAAAATGGTCGACTTTTATCAATGTGTCTGAGACAGGTTTCAATTGTTTTACTATTCTCTGAATCTTCTTCAGTTACACCCCATCTCAAATCAATATCGGTTAAACGTATTTTGCGTTCTTCACACCATTCAGTTAACTCAGGAAATACTTCTTTAACAAGATAATCCCTTTCTGCATGCATATCATTAAAAGTACTGCTAATAAATACTGTTGCTTTTTCCCATTTCATGAAAATCCCACTTAAAATTATAGTTTAATATTTATAATTATTCATTTATTAATTTTTAAGTAATTCTTAAAGTAAAAATGATTTCTAAAACAATCATTTTTATAGTTACATTTAACTGTATAATAATTTAGATATATTATTAATTGAATATTAATTGAGGTTATACCATGGGTTTCTTTGATAAGATTAAAAATGTATTTGAGTCTAAAGAGGATAAATCTCAAAATGAAGATAATATGCCGGATAATTTAAAAGATATGAAAATTGATGATGAAAAGGATAATAAAAAATCAGATGAAGTTGATATTTTTGATGATGATAATTTAAATGATAAAAAAAATCAAGATTATAATTCACAGGAAACTCAAATAAATGATGAAAAAATCAATGAAACACCACAATCTAAAAAAATTAGAAATTTTAAATACTTAGATGATTTAATCCATAGTGGAGTCAAAGAAATCATTTTAGATTCAGATGTTATTTTCGATGATAGTGATAAATCTGAATATTCACAAGGCATTAAATTAGATGTCGATGGTATAGTTATTGATGGAAATGGACATACTGTTGATGCTAACGGTAAAACTAGAATATTTTTCTGCAGTGGTGAAAATATTACAATTAAAAACATCACCTTTAAAAATGGATACACAACAGATGAAGGAGGTGCAATAAAAAACAAAGGTGAATTAACTCTAATAGATAATCTATTCATACAAAATAAAGCCGATAGTGGAGGCTATGTAGAATATGGTGGAGCAGTATATAATGAGGCTAAACTAACAGTGAAAAATAGTACTTTTACAAAAAATTTTGCAGTAGAAGGTGGAGCTGCAATACATAACAACCAATATGGGACAATGACAATAACTGATACAAAATTCACACAAAATGATGCAATCATGGGAGGAGCAATATACAATAGCGGAACAGCAATACTTAAAGACACCACATTCACAGAAAATACCTCAGATCATGGTGGAGCAATACACAATGGAGGTAAAATAGACATAATACAAAGTAAACTAGATAATAATAATGCAGAAGATAGTGGTGGAGCAATAGATAATAGTATAAATGGGACAATGACAGTAACCGATACAATATTCATAAAAAATACAGCAACCAATACTATAATACATAATGCAGGAACAATAACAATAACTGATAGCACACTAACACAAAATACAGCTGAAGGAATAATACGTAATTATATAACAACCAGTTTTGTAGGGGAATCAGAAGCCATCGGAAAAATGAATATATACAATACACTAATCACACAAAATTCAGTGAAAAATGAAGAAATTATATTTAATGGTGGTATAATACAAATTGAAAAGACAATGATTACAAAAAATTCAGCGGAAAATGGAAATATACTAGTTAATATTGGTGAAATGAACTTTTATAAATCTGAAATTACTGACAATAATAGTAGAGATTATATTATAGATAATGGAAATAAGGAATCCCAAAAAATATATATGGAAAATACAATTATTAAAAATAATCATGCTAATAATTGTATTATTAATAATGAAGCAATACTAACTATTAAACTTAGTATAATTGAAGATAACAAATGTGGAGAATTTATATTATTAAACAATGGAAATAAAGCTAGTATAATTAAAACAGCAATCAAAAACAATATATCAAAAAACAATAACTCAATAAATATATGTAATAATACTAATTTAACTATTGAAAATCTTAAAATAGAAGATTCCCACAAATGCATATTAAACAAAGGGAATTTAACAATTCCATCAAAATCTATAGAAAAAATAATAATAAATCAAGGAAAACTCACCTATCCAAAAATTTTCGATAAAGTAGATAACAATTTTGCAAAGTTAAATAATCTTATTAAAAAAGAGAATAAAGAAATTATTTTAGAAGAAGATTATACAATATATGAATATGAAAAGGACTTCTTTGAAGGTGGCATCGAATTAAATATAGATGATTTAGTTATTGATGGGCAAAATCATATTATTAATGGAAATATGTTATCTCGTATATTCATAGTAACCGGAAAAAACATCACATTAAAAAATATAATTTTTAAAAACGGCAAATGCTTCAAAAGTTTATACGAATCTGGAAACAACAATGGAGGGTCAATATTGAATCTTTCTCATAGTGTTTTAACAATTGAAAACTGTAAATTTATTAATAATAACTCCCAAAAAAATGGTGGAGTATTATATAATGAAGGAGAATTGACAATGAGAAACACTACTCTTCAAGAAAACAGTGCATCAAATTTTGGTGGTGCAATTTCAAATGAAAGTTACTTAATCATTTCAAAGTGCACATTCATAAAAAACTCTTCAGAAGAACACGCTGGAGCAATACATAACAAAAGAGGCACTGTAATAATTAAAAATACAAATTTTAACCAAAATAATTCCAAATGGGGTGGAGCAATATATAATTATTTCAATAGTAAAATAACCATAGTAGAAAGCACACTAAACAATAACATTGCAACCTTATTTGGAGGAGCAATATATAATTATGAAGGAACTATGACAATACAAGACACTGTCCTTCAAGAAAATACCGCCCAAAGCTCCGGTGGTGGTGCAATATACAACAGTAAGGGAGTATTAAATACATCTAATTGTGATATTAAAAACAATTCCCCAGATAACGTTAAAGAATTTTAAGCAAACCAATTTACCCCGACCAAACCAATGCCGATTGAATGTAGGCATCAGTTGGAAGTCCTAGTGAATAGAATTGACGGGCAATTCTATGGAGAAGAACTAACCCTTCCAGGTTAATTCAATAAATCAATAGAATTAATTTAATCATCATTTTCATCATGTTCCGTCCGAGTACAATAAAGGATTGGATGCCTTCAGCGATGCGAAAGGCCAATATTAGAGATAGCAATAATATTTTTGTTAGATTTAAGGAACACCGGCTTGTCCCTGGTTTAGAGGTTAAATTTTATAAACATTAGTTTGATGACTCTGAGCAATGTGGATTGTTCCCCACTTAATTAGACATTATGGGTTTAAATACACAAATTGCACTATGTAGAATATGAATATTACAGAATATAATTAGCGGAGAGTTGTTATTTGTCATAATATAACATATTTCTCCATATATAATTGTTATGAGAATTTAACTTAATTTTTGTTTTCATCACCAAAAGCTAATAACCAACTATCACTTTTTTGAAAAATAACACATATAATGATATTAAGATATTATGATATAAATACATCATTCATTTCACCATATCCTCACAAAATAAGAATCTCATCTCATTATATTTCATTTAACACTTACTTATTGTTTATTAGCAGATATACTTTTAAAAAAAAGTACCCTAAATTAATTTTTAAAAACATTATAAAACATAACTATTAAATACTTGCCATTATATTAATCAAAATATGGAATATAAAATTACTGTAATTTCACCCTGTTTTAATTCACAGAATACGTTAAAAAGATGCATTGAATCTGTTATAATGCAAACTATCGGTTTTGAAAATATAGAGTTGATTTTATACGATGACGGATCAACTGATAACACAAAAAAAGTTATCAAGCAATATTGTGATAAATATGAAAATATCATTCCCATCTTTTCAAATTCAAATCACGGTCCGGGATTTGGCAGAGATGTCGCTATCTCTAAATCGAATGGAGAATATATAATGTTTATAGATTCAGATGATGAATATGAACCAACAGTCTGTGAAACATTATTAAATGAAATTAATGATGATATTGATATCGTTTCATGCAACTACATCCACTTTGATAAGTACGGCTCACAAACAATTCTTTCAAGTTTTTTTGATGAATTAGAAAAAAGTTTAATACCCCATGAAGAACTGACATATTTACATTCATTTGCAATTTGGAACAAGATTTTCAAAAAAGAAATAATAATTAAAAATAATATCAAATTCACTTCTGTTAGAAATGGGGAAGATGAAATATTTTTAAAACATTATTCATTATTTTCAAAAAATCTGCTTCATTTAGGTAGTTATGTTGGATACAAACACTATGAGAAATCTGATTCAATTTCCCATTCTGCAACTTTTAAGGATTTATATGATTTCATTTTTGTGTGTAAAAAAATAAAAGAAATCTATGAACCGACCGGGGAGGATATTTCAATATTACTTGAAAAAAGAATTGAATTAATGATTGGATATTTATATATAAACGATGTTCTTTTTAATAATTATGATAAAAAAGAATTATATTATATTTTAAATGAACTTGCGAATTTAGAAGAAGAAATATGTTTTAATAGAGATTTAGGTTTATTTAAAAATATTTCTAACTTTTTTATTAAACACCGATATTTTTATCCCTTGATAATTTATTCGAAAATATTATTTGTTATTGGAAAATTACATTTAAAAATCTGTGGAAATAAGTGATTTTTTGATAATCTCCAAGATTAATCAATTTCTACCTAAAATCTCTCGAATAACATATTTATCGTCATCATCAAATAATTTCAATAAAATAATCATTATCAGATAAATTATTATTCCGACCGGAAGAGCAACCCACATATTCAGGTGCAGGAAATGCAGAATGACTCCTAAAATTACAGACGCAATACAAATTTTACCAATATCAAAGTATAATCTTTTATCTGGTCGGTAACCCAGTTTATAAATAATATAACTTTGTAAAACTACAATCAATATGTCGCTTAAAACTGTTGTTATTGCCGCTCCGTCATATGATAATACTGGAATCATGAAAAAATTCAAGACAATATTGAACACTGCTGCTATCATATAGAGTTTAGTAATGGTTACTTCCTTATAGGATGCATTTAATAATGTATTTCCGGCTCCAGTAATAAACAGCAAACATACTGTCCAGATTAAAATTGATAAAACAGATGATGCCTCCTCGTATTGATGACCATAGATAAAATGAATTATGTCAGTTGAGTATAGCATAGTTGCAATAGCTATTGGAATTATTGCAAGCATTAAATATTTCAGCGATTTTTCAAAACTGATGACAAGCAGTTTTTCATCGTTTTGATAAAATCTGCTCATTACTGGAAATATTACCGCACCATAAACTGAATAAAATAGAGTTAAAACGGATATTAACTTATATGTTGCGTTATATATTCCTGTAGGATAGTCTCCAATAATATTTGTTAGCATTACCACATCAATTGAGTAATAAATTGAGTATAGAAATCCGGTTGCCGCAAAGGGAAGTGATGCCAGAAAAATTGTTTTGCAGAACTTTTTATCAAATTCAAATGCCGGTTTGGTAATATTTTTGCAGAAGACATGGTATGAATAGAGTAATGCTATTGCATTGGCCAGGAGGTAGGATATTGATATTGCATAAATTCCCAAATCCGAAAAAATGGTTATTAATAAAAAAACAAGCAATATTATGTTTAATAATGTGTTTGAAATTGCCTGATATTTTCCCATCTCAAATGCCTGAAAAGATCCATCAAATAATCCTATAAATAATTTAATAATCATTTCAATAGAAAAAAGCAGAGTCACTGTAAAAGTCACTTCATCTGATCTCAGCAATATCAGAATGATTAATGTTAAAATGACTGTTCCACATGCAAACAGGCATTTTAAAGGAATTGCATTTCCAAGATATTTCGAAGCAGAGCCATAATCAGTTGAAATATGTCTTACAATATGAGCACTGATACCCCAATCCATAGTAAATCCTAATATTCCAGTTAATGCAAAAGCAAAACCTAGGATACCGTAACCACTAACTCCAAGGTATCTTGCAAGTAGAATAGTCCAAATGAATCCGAAAATACTTGTAATTAATTGGGATATCATTAACCAACTCATATTTTTAAAGATTGTTCTAACCTGACTCATAAAATCATATATATTTTTTCATATTATATTATATACTGTTTTTCAATGATGGAATTTAAACAATGGACATTTAGATAATAAAAAAAAGTCTTTAATCGATTTATATGAATTAAAGAATTAAATGATTCAATAATACGATTTAAAGCCATGACGAAGCCATAAATATTGGTTACTACCATTGTGACCATATAACCATTAATTAAAGATTAAATCAAATCTTATTTATTATAAATTTAATAACATGAAAATTCTACAGTATACAAAATTATTCTCAACATCCTTTATTAATCATAGGAAAAAGTTTTTTAATAAAAAAGCATTAATTAAAATAAAAAAAGAAATAAAAGCTTAAATTAAGCTTTTATTTGGGCCCCATTACTTAAAGTAATGTACTGGCCGTTTTCTAAAGTAATAAATTTATTACCCTCGAAATTATCATTTGTAACTATGTCTTCGATTTGATGTCTGCTATTTGTAGCTACTTCTATATAAGCTAAATCCTGTGTAGATTCCACATTATATTCTCCGGCAGGAATATCTTCCCCCACCTTATACATACCATCCTTATAGTATCCATTTTCAGCCCCTCTGTCAGGTGATTTATCTAATTCATATAGTTTTCCTCCACTTATTTCAAGATATTCACCATCCTCTACTGTAATGTATACTCCACCTAATGTGTTTAAATTGTAAACAATACTATCCAAATCCCCTGATGAGTCAGAAGCAACTTCCACGTATAAATTGACACCATCACATTTTGCATAGTATTCTCCTGCAGGAATGTCCTTTCCTACTTTATATTGACCGTCACCCTTTAGTGCATCGCCATCATCAAATAGCCCTGCACTAACACAACTTGCACTAACCACAACAATTGCCATGATTAAAAATATTTTTAAAAGAAACTTATAGTTCATGATAAAAACTCCATTATTTACTTATAATTTAATATATTAATACAATAGTATATTAATGTATCTAAATTGATATTAAGATGATATAATTTTAGACTCAAAATTAAAATAAGAAAAAAATATCCAAACAATAAGTTGAAGATATATAAATTATGTTATAACTGCCATTTACAACGGAAAAAGAATATAAATATTAAAAAACTAACTTAAATTCAATAGAAAAAAATATGATTCCACAGATAATGATTATTTTTCTCATAATTCAGATTTACTGCAAGCTGAAACTTCCCCAATACACGGCAGATATTATAAACATCAATATTCAAAACACTTGTCAGTTCCTTGTTTTCCTATCTGCAGAGTTATCTTTTAGTTGAAATTTCCATTGAAATCCGTTATAATCTGTAAAAAAAAGTATGATGGATAAAATTAATGAAAAAACGCTTAACTCGCAGAACAGGAAAAATATATTAAAAAAATAAGAAGGAATAAAATTGGTTTTAAACCCTGATTTCATCCCAAATTATCTGTGATTCCTCATCCAGTTCGTGCAGTTCACTTGCCTGTCTGAAGCACTGATTTGCTTGACCATATTTAAGCCAGTCATAATAGACATATGCCTTACCCTTAAGGGCTTCGTAAGGGTCAACAGCAAGAACAGAATTATAGACACTTATTGCATCGTTGAAATCCCTGTTAAGTCTATTTGCATTTGCAATGGCAATTCTAGCATCAACAGTGTCTGTGTAAACCAGAGAGTTGATGAATTGCTCAATTGCAGCATCATACTCCTGCAGATTAACCATTGCAATACCTTTAAGATAATAGGGTTCAAAGTTTTCCTCATTTACCTCAATTGCCTTGTCACATAGTTCAATGACCCTTATATTTGTCTTGTAGACGTCCATGAGTTCACTTGACTCAAGCCTATCAAGTCTTCTTTTTGCACGTCTGATGTAGTCTTCATCCCGGTTAAGTGCAATTTTGGCATCTCTTGAGGTTTGCCTGACAATGTCGGGAATGTCATCCCTTTCGATGAAATCATCCTTGAATCTTGACAGGTCATCGGCGAAGTCTGTAATATGATTCATTGCGATTTCACCAAATTCCTCAATTTCAAAATCATCGACACGCTGTCTGAATTCTGTTGTATCCATTTCCTTTAATATTTCAGTTGTCTCTTCCTTCAAATGTCCGACTCCATCATATATTGACTGTACCAGTGGAGATTCGAAAACAACCCTGTCTTTTTTACGTCTGTTTACTTTAATATCTTCCCATTCTTTAGACATGTTTATGACTTTTAATTAAAGTATGATTAATACTTATCGATTCAGCATCTGTTGAACTTCATGCTGAAATTCCATATGAAGAGAAATACAATAATTGATTCTGCATTAATTAAGGGTTATTGCAAGGCTCAGCATCACCGGTATTTTATGGTTTCATTGAAGTTTTGCCAGTTGCATGCCCCCTATGCAATTCCCGACACCATGATTGTTACAGTTCCTATTGCCATACATAGTAAGCTATTGTGATAAATCTCCATGTTAAGTCAAATGAATCGACTTCACCTATGTGGGATGTCTGCATAATCAGATAATTCAATATTATTGCAACCCGGGCAAAGATTATCTCTTCGGTGGCTACCGGAATGGACACTATGAGAATTTCCATATAGATTTCAATTTTTCGCATATAATATTTGAACTTGAATTTGAAAACAGTCCCCTTTTCAATAAAAATCCCATAAACCTTCAAAATTAATCCAATAATGAGGACATTACAGTTGCAAGGCCCCCTCCGAAAATGCCAAGGTTCAGATTGAAGATTAAAATCGGTTAATTATTATGTTAAGAACATATGCAAGTATCATGGGGTTTGTTGCTCTTTTAACATTGCCTTCGGCATGGAATATGCTTGCAGTCACATTGGGTGGTAGAAATACTATAATGAGTAAAAATATATTTTAACTATATGAACTGACACAATATAGCTAAATAAAATCACCATATCTTTTAAAAATAATACCCATATAATTAAAACAATAGATAACACAACTAGTGATAAAATTATCATGCGCATAACTGCATTATTTGCATCATCAAATGTTCGGATTCAGACAAAACTTGAAATCAACAAATCGGCTCCAGCACCGACACCATTTCCAAGACCTATAACAACAAGATAAAGCAATGATTTAAATCCCAATGCCTCACGTGCATCTCCGTTAATACCCGAAATCCAGAAACTGTCAATCAGTTTGTTTAAATATTAAAAGCCGTGAAAATATTGTTGGAATTGCCAGTCTGTTAATTGTCTTTTTTTGAAACCACAGGTAATCGAATCAATATTGCCATTTACTGTCATTTTCATCAATGAAAAACTAATTACATTGATTATTAAAAAAAAATGGATAAATGAATATTTTTTTATTCACTTCGAATTATTTTAAGCCCTACGTTGGGATCAGCGCAGAGTTCGGGAAGACGTGCAAATGTCCTTCGGTTGTTGTACTTGACAGCTGATGGAACCTCATCCCACGGCAGGAAATTATCACTGTCAATTTCATCCAGGTTAAGTTTGAGCTGATACCAGCATTCATGCTCCCTTTCAGCGAAGTAAATGACTTCCTCTTCGTCAAAGAATTCAACAGCAACCCCATGACTAGTAATAGGAACCAGTTCATATCCACTGTCCCTTAATATTTCAACCAGATGGTTTGCCTGCTGGTAGTTGGAAAACTGAATGTGGTGAGGCAGAAGGTTGAATTCCTCTTCACCGTCAAGCTCGGGGATAATCCTTCCGGTTTCATATAACTGATTCATCTTATAGGTGAGGGATTTGATTCTGCTTCTTACAACCTTAAGGCCGATTGAATTTAAAAGTATCGGAATGCTTCTTACTGAATCCCTGTCATAATCCTTGATTTTTTCTGAATCATCATTTTCCTTAAGCTCTTCCCAGGAACATAAATAAGGAGTGATGCGTTTTTCAACATTTTTGACTGTTCCATAAGTCCATCCCATTCCACGTCTTTCCTTACACCATTCCTCATGCTCGAAAATTGCCAGACTTTCAATGTCATCATCACTGAATTCAGTTATTTCAGGCATGTCATCATTGTCAATGTGTGCTATTTCACATCCAATCATTTCCAGTTTTATCGGAATGGATTTTGCCTGTCGGATATTGGACATTTTAAAATCTGGACTCAAATCATCGAAATCAACAAGATATTTTACCTTGTCCTCATATTCTTTGATTTTTTCTTCATTTCCCTCTTTTCGGTATTCCTCAAGTTTTTGGCGGGTTGTTTCATTGTATAAGTCATTGATTTTTATTGCCAGTTTTTCAATGTTTCTTAAAAGCAGATGTGGCGCGTCAACTTCCGAGAACACAATCTGTCTTCTGATTTTTTCCAAATCCACCTCTGGAACTATTGAAAGTTTTCTTGGAAAAATCGCGTCAACGTCAAGAACATTATAAATATACTCGTCTTTCTTTTTGGTGAAACCCAAACCCAGTGACCCGTTCTTTAGAATATATGTTACTTCAAGTCGGTTGTCATCGATGTGGACTTTCATATCGTTTACCTGATTTTTGTTTTTGTTTTCCACACCGTAGGGTCTTCTGTTCCATTCCTGAAGTTCATCACACAGTATCAAAAGATATGAAATCGGTGACTGTTGAGGTTTTAGTCTTTTAAAGTCGAACTGTTTTCTCTGCAGGGTATTGTGGTAGTAGTTATGCAGAAGAATTGCTGTTGCACTGTCTACAATCGGGTAAAAGAAGAAATCACTGTTTTTTGCATATTTCTGAATCAGTTTCCCATAGGAATTCAAAACAAGGATTGCGGAGAAATATCCGTGGTCAATGAATCCCTTTTCATTCATGTGCTTTATAAATCCTTTCAGATTTTTGATAAGCTTTTTGTAGTCTAGATTGCTAAGTTCGAAATCCTGGGCGATTTTATACGCCATTATATCAGTCGGTCTGAAGAGATCCAGTACCTTTGCCTTGTCATGGTCGCTTCTGAATTTGTCTGCATAATTGTAGGGGTGAAGCTTTGTTATTGCGTTGAATTCATCG
>CACYBU010000170.1 GCA_902772665.1 uncultured Methanobrevibacter sp.
ATAGACTTAATAGTATGGAAATTATGTATGAAGTGCACATCATCCAAACTGATTCCTAAGTTTAAAATAGACTTAATAGTATGGAAATGGGTCAGTTATCTCTAATGCTTTTTGCCATACGCTTTGTTTAAAATAGACTTAATAGTATGGAAATATTCATATCGTTTCAATTTATATCACCTTTTTTCTGGTTTAAAATAGACTTAATAGTATGGAAATAAGGAGTTTATTGGAATTATAGATAAAATATTATTATGTTTAAAATAGACTTAATAGTATGGAAATTGATGATTGTAACAAATAAATAAAATTGAGTTTAAAGTTTAAAATAGACTTAATAGTATGGAAATCCGTGAATAGTAGGAATATTATCAACCTCTTTTTCATGTTTAAAATAGACTTAATAGTATGGAAATGCATGTTCCCATGTTTCGTCAAGGTAAGCTGATGGAAGTTTAAAATAGACTTAATACTCATAATCTAATTGTGTTAAATAATCATCCATAAGTTTAAAATAGACTTAATAGTATGGAAATCCCCTTGATTGCCTATGTTAAATGCATCATTCATCCTAGTTTAAATAGACTTAATAGTATGGAAATCCGTTATTATCTCGTTCACTGAAATAATTATCAAACGGTTTAAAATAGACTTAATAGTATGGAAATATTGACAAGTATGTTGAATCTTTTAGCAGTGATGAGGGTTTAAATAGACTTAATAGTATGGAAATCTTGTATTTAAATTCCGAGTCAAATTAACACTATCACAGTTTAAAATAGACTTAATAGTATGGAAATTTTTGATTTGAGAACTGATAGTAATGAATGGATATTGTTTAAAATAGACTTAATAGTATGGAAATTCGAGTTTGTTGGTCTGTTAATATTCGCATTAGTAGGTTTAAAATAGACTTAATAGTATGGAAATCGCATTACCTGCTCAACATAATCCAAATTCTTACTTGTTTAAAATAGACTTAATAGTATGGAAATTTGACCAAATGCTTGTTGATGCTATGGATAGTGTTGAGTTTAAAATAGACTTAATAGTATGGAAATGAATATAAAGAACAAAAATACAGTCAATTCATGCATGTTTAAAATAGACTTAATAGTATGGAAATTGAGTATTAATCCTATTATGCTTGTTGTATTAGCGAGTTTAAAATAGACTTAATAGTATGGAAATAAAGGAATATAGGAGATGTTTGTAAAACTATAGTACGTTTAAAATAGACTTAATAGTATGGAAATTTAGGAATACCATTCACATTAGAAAACATGATTACATGTTTAAAATAGACTTAATAGTATGGAAATTATAGTATATAGATGAAAAATTAAAAAATTCTTTTTGGAAATCATTAAGTGTTTCAACTGACGCATTCACTAAATTCTAAGATTATAAATCATTAAAACTTCCAGTCAGAAAAATTACATATTTTTTACTGTGGACTCAAGTTTCCATCCTCCAGATTAATTCGCAGATTATTTATAGTCCTGTAAATAATATATTACTATATATTAATTGATGGGGGGGGTTAACATGAAAATTAGATATTTGATATTTGCCAGTCTGATGCTGGTAATTTTAACGTTGGGGGCAGTTACTGCATCCGATAACTCCACTGATTCATTGAATGGTACTGATGATTTCAATGAAGATTTATCGACAAGTGATGAGGATCTTTTAGCGGAGGATGTCAACATTGACATTTCAACTATCGTTATTGTGGATGATCCTGAAAGGATTATGGATGTGATGGTTGATGGGGGTTATCTCGATGGGAAAATCACTACTGTCATCGATGATAATGATGTTTATGAAAAGTCATTCACGCTGGCAGATAAGAAATGGCATTACAGTTTGGATGGAAGCAAGTTGCATAAGATTCCAGGTTTAGGTCTGCATAAGGTAAATGTCACCTACCGGGTAAATAATGGGACAACATACAATAAGGTGGCCAATTCTGACTTCACTTACAGATTCTCTTTCTTTTTTGAGGATTATTATGATGAGGAGGACTGGAGGCCTATTTGCTATGGAGATGATGCTAAGGGAATATTTTACACTCCTGAAAACAGCAAAGGCAGGGTGGATTTCAAAATCAATAATAAGTCCTATTCCGTCAAGATTAAAAAAGGAAAGGGTGTTTTCAATTTCGTATCATCAGATTTTAATCTATTAAACAATACTATAGTGGCCACATTTTTTGATTCTTCAAACAAATATCCTCAAAAGACGATTAATCAGACATTCAGGGTTTATCCGAAAATGCTTTTCAGTGGCGTGGTGTCACTTGGTGAGAAGGAGACAATCGACATTATTTCACAGCAGGGCATTCCGCTCACTGTGACATTGTCATCATATCCGGATAGGGTGTGGGCAACCTACACATTCAACGGAGGCATGCTCAGCATTCCATTAGATGAGATTGTCACTGAAACTGGGGGATATGACATTGACATCACATATTCCGTCGGCAACTGCACTTTCGGATGGGACGGTGCATATTTCAATTGTTATATCAACTCCAAGGGATACAAGTCAAGTGTTTCAAAGGTTGGTGATTCCGCTACCATCAAGTTGACAGGACATAAAATTAAGGCCAATGTTGAGGTGTACCTTGACCACATTGAGGTTAAGCAGATAAGCCTGAAAAAAGGTGTGATAAAATACAGGTTTTCAAATCTGGGTGTCGGCAAGCACCAGCTCAAGGTTTATTTCCGCAATGGTAAAAAGGTCTATTCAATGACACATATTATAACAGTCAGGCAATCAGATAAAGTTTCCCTAAGCCTGAAGACAGTCAAAGTCAAAAAGCATGCTAAAAAGCTTGTATTGACAGCCACATTAAAACTGAACAAGAAGCCCAGGAAGGGTTTGAAGATTAATTTCAAGTTCAACGGCAAGAAATACAGGGCGAAAACCAACAATAAAGGTGTTGCCAAGGTGACAATCAAGAAGAAGGTCTTGAAAAAACTTAAGATTGGAAGGAAAGTCACCTACCTGGCCAAATATTCTTTCAAATCAGTCAAAAAAACCGCTAGAGTCAGATAAGAAGATGTTGGGGCCATATTTCACATGTTTTACAAGGAGGATTATTTAAACAAGAATTCCTCTTTTAATTTATATTTTTAAATCGGCAACCTTCATTTAATCATACATCAAACCAATTAAAACCAATTGCCAATTTTATTAGTTTTTTCGGGATAAAATATCATCAAATTACATCCTTTGAAAATAAAGATTCATATGTAATATTCAAAGATTCCAAAAGTCATGGTGAATTCCTAATTCAGATGATGTGATACTTTCTAAGGGAGCTGAATTGATTGAAAAATGGCCAGGATGTGGTTGTGATTGATGAAATCAATAGTCATGATGATACAACGACGAGTATAAGGTGATTGGAGTAGTTGATGATACGGCATATGTACCGTACACTCAAAAGTAGTGGGTGAGGTTGATTTTAAATGTGTCAGAGGAAATTCCTGAATGGAATTTCCCGGCACCAAATTGGGACTTATTTACCATCCTAATCTGGGCGAGCGGACTGATATCTTTTTTGAACCTGAAAAGGGGGTTCAACACAAAGATGATGTGTGGTCATTCAGGGACACTCAGAATCCTTTAAATGATAATATCTTTAATCCAGTGCCTTTTTAAAAGAGTGTGTATGGATGCTATCAGTGATTGTTTTGAATATTTACTGTTATAAGATATGTTGGTTTTGGACTTCATGTTTAAAATCAGTAATGGAACTGCAATATTTAAACCTCTGCATGTCGCATTATACAGTTTAAATATTGCTCTTTAATATTAATAGTTATAAGATTTTTTTATTTTGGATTTATTTAATTTTTGAATATTTTTACTGGATTTATAGATAGAATAATCTTCTATAACACTTTTTTGTAAATGCCAGTCTAACCTATCATATTTGGTGTAGGCAGTTAACCTATATTCATTGTTATAGTATTCAAGTTCAATGTTAACTCTTGCCTTTTTGGTTTTAATATTTTTGTATGTCTCAATATATACTTTTATATAATATTTTTTGCGGTTTTTATCATATTTGATTTTGTGGAGGTATGATAACTGTTTATTAAATTTTTTTGCTTTTTTGTAATTTTTAAAGTAAATGTTTTTGGTTTTGTAATCTTTAAATGTTCCGATTTTTTGAGTTATAATTTTGTTGGTTTTTTTAGTAACCATATATGATGGAAATAGTAAAATTGATACGCATCCGTCTGTAGATCTCGAAAATTCGTACTGTTTGATTTTAAATATTTTTTCAAGTAGGGTAATATTTTTTTTGGATTTTACATATTTTCCTATGAATTTTGCATATAAAAATTTTTTATAATCGTTTTTGGTTATTGTCAGTTTATATTTTCCAAGTTTAAATGTTCTGTCCTTTTTTGTGGATTTTTTCACGATGTTGTCATATTTTTCCTTGTTTTTAATCAGGTAATTGATTGTTTTATTATCTTCATTTTTGGAAGTGATGTCTTTATTGTCTGCATTGGTGCTGATTAAGTTGGAGTTATTTTGACTAATTGATTGCAGGTCATTATTTACATCATTCAATGTATTTGAATAATCAGTGCTTGTTAAATTGGTATCTGTTGAAATATTTTCATTTGCAGTGGCAAATCCTATAGATATTGTAAAACAAATTGTTATCGATATTATTATGAATAATAAATCTTTTTTATACATATTAATACAATATATTTGGTGAGTATATATAATTTTTTTATTTTCGCTCATTTCTATCAAGTTATGCTCTTTTTCATTTTTATTAGAATCCTCGGCTTGAATTTGGTGGACAGTTTGCATCCTTAAATTCTTCATCGGAAAAGTGTCTTGTTTAAACTGCTGTTTGATTTCTTTGCGAAGTTCTGGTCCGATAAATCCTTTTAGAATATAAATAATGTCATGTGCTAAGGTATTTCCAAAGGCTAATGTCAATTCTGCCTGTTCCTTATCGGTTTCAGGATTGAATTTTTCATTTGAAATTTTATTGAATGGTCTGTAATTCTAATATCTGTGTGGTATGAATCTTCCTTTAATTGTATGGGCATAGTGCTCATTTGCAAGGGATACAATTGGATTTGTTATTGTGCAAAACCATGTAAATGCTTCTTAAGCTTCGATTTTTCCGCATTCCTGGTGTATATCTGATGTTCTTCGATTATTTCGGAATATGTGGTGTGTCTGTTCATGGATTAATGTCGCAATCTTCTGGGATTCGAATAATCTGTCATCAATGGGAATGCTGTTGTAGGCATAGTATCCAAGGGGCATGGCCGGTTGATTTATAATATATTTTAGCATACGTCTTTGTAAACAGTTTAATTTTTTTTTCAGTATTGGCAATTGGGCTACATTGATATGTTTGGATAATCTCATCACGATGGGCACGACCCATATTGATAATGGTATTGTTACTTTCAATAGTTATCTTATTGATAGCTTTTTTATTTTTTTGCCTGGAAACATATATCTGGAGTGTGGTGCACTTTTTTGGTGTGAACAGTTCCCGGTTTCAGTAGGAATTCGTTGCATTTGTCGCATTTATTATTATTTGATTTTATTTTCACTTCCACATTTGGAACAGAATACTGTATTAGACATAAGTTTAATAAATTGATTTTTTACATAAAATAATTTTACTTTTATCACAACATTTATATAGTTGAGTTTATTAACATTTTATTAACAATGAGTATTATTAACTTGTGTATAACTGAGTTATATGAAAATGATTAGATATCACCTAACTTATGAAATATTAATTAAAATAGTTAGATTATTCTATCTAAGTATATTTAATCGATTAATGTAAAATTAGGGTCTAAAGGTGTAAAAATGAATGATAAAAAAGAAGTAAAACAGGAAATAGTGGATTACCTATGTGGTAGTGGAGATGAATTATCAGAAAAATTCTTAAATCTCCTGCAATCATTCGGGATGGGGGAAGTTGAAGGTTTATTAATTAAAAACGAACTTTTAAGCCACATTGATTCAGTAAGTGATATGGATTTAATATTTGATGTAGAATTTAGAGATTATTATAATATCACACTTGGACTTGAAGACGATTTGGACATAGAACTTATAAAAGACTATAAATCAGATGATTTCAAAGATCATTTATCAAATAAGTATGTTGACAATATATTTCCATACTCTGAATTTCAAAAATATACTGAAGATGAGGAGTATTGGAGTATAGTTAAAAAACAATATCCAAAATCTGTTAAAGAAGCAGTGAGTACTGTTATAGATATGTTAGATATTGAAGATATCAATTCCATCAGAGATGACGAAAAATATACCTTCAGAACCCATGCACATTTCGGCCTGGGATTATTCATGAGAAATAATTTTGGTATTAATAATAACAGAGCATCAGAATTACTTACAGATTTTAATAATAAATCGGAAATGAGATTTTATCAAAGTGATGACATTTCAGGTTCGTTATGCGATAAAATATGGGAAGAAATTCAGGAAAATTATGATGAGATTATACAAGCCAAATCCGAAGATGGCACTCCATCAGTTTCAAAACTAAAAAGTCAATGCCGATCAGCATATAGAAAAGAAGACTATGAAAAAGCTATTGAAGCTTCAGATAAACTACTGAAATTAAATCGGGCTAATCATTCTGCTTTAACTTATAAGACATTATCTTATTACTATCTTGAGGATTATGATAATGCATTAAATACAGTGGAATCTGCTTTGAAAATTTATCCGGATTATTCAAGATTTTTAAACCTGAAAGCTCACATATTATATTCTGCAGGTGATGAAAATAAGGCAATGGAATGTTTAGATAAGAAATACAATGACATTAACTTCCTGAACAAAAAACTCCTCCTCCTTATTAAAATGGGAAAACTGGATGAAGCTTATAATTTTTTCAAGTCATTGGATGATGGGGTTCTTTTCAAAGGCTTTAAAATTCAGGTGCTTGCACGAAATCTTGCAAAAGCAGGAAAATACAGTAAAGCCATTGAATGCTATAACTACGTTTTAAAAAAACTGATAACACCTTACACTAATAAATGGGAATTTCATTTTGATGATGTTATGATTCTTGATTGGATAAAAGAAGATTTCATTGATTATAATCTTGATTTAAACCAGATTTATTTCAATGACTTGTACATTTCATGGATTGATAAACTAGCATTTAAAAAACCAACAGAAGTTTGTCCGATATGTGGGGAAGAATTAACTCCAATTGTTTATGAAAACTCGGGATATTATAGGACTTCTGATTCTGAAAATGATGAAATTGTCCGTGAAAGCACATTAGGTGAATTTAATCCCTATACCAGTATTAAAGAGTTCTATTGTCGAAACTGTAAAAAGGAATTTGATATGGGAATTAGAGGTATTTATTATAAAGATACTGACAATTATCTTCAGGAAAAATATGCTTTGGAAAAAATCCATGAATTGGATTGTTCATTTTATAAAAACCAAGTTTCAAAAGATACTTTGGATCATGACCTTTTTTATTTCGATGATAAGGAGTTGGATGTATTTATTAATAAATTAATAGCTATCGGATACATTGTTGAAGTGGAAGATGGTTTATATGAATATGTCATAAAAAATGATGACTGATACTTTATTGTCTGAAAGATAATTTAATGGTGATAAAATGGCAATTGTAGAGATATATAAATGTATGGATTGTGGAATTGAATTGAAAGATGATGGGAGTGTATTTATTTGGGATAGTGATTTAAACCAGACAAAAGACTTTTTAATTTTAATGATGACTCATGATTGGTTGCATGGTGCTGAAATCAGTGGTGATGTCAGTGAAACATGCTGCAGGATTTGTGGTAAATTTTTAAAAATTTATTCGATTCGTGAAGTTCAGGATGATGTTAAGAATCCTTGTGAAGTTGTAATGGAAGGAATAAAAAATTATATTGCTAATTATGGTCGTGAACTTGAAAAATTAAAATGCATTAAAAAAAGAGCAAAATATATTGTAACAAAAGAGGAAGGCTATTATGTTGTTGAATTTCCAGAATTGGAACATTGCAAATATTCATATTACTTCTTTCCCGAAATGACAAAGGAAGAAGTTATTGATGATGCATTAAATGAGTTTAATGAAGAAATTGATGAAATGGTAGAAGGACGTGATGAAACTTATCAAAAATATTTAAATTCAAATTATCTGATTATTGACAATAGTGATAGGTCACAGGATGATTATGATCCTTTAGAAAAAGTGAATTGTCCTGAATGTGGCAATGAGGTTTATAAATATATTAATCATGATGTTCCTTGTCCTAGATGTGGAAAGGAACTTTTATGTATTAATCATATTTGTTATGATTAAAAGGCATATATTTTAAATATGGCGTGATATTATGGATAAATTAAAAATATTATCTGGTAATGCATGTTTTCTAGTGCAAAACACATCACAAACAATGTCTAGAAAACAGTTTGAGTATTATCTTAAAAAAGAAGGATTTGAAGAGTTCAGAAAATACGGATGGAAAGACAGAGGTTGTTTTTACATTAACGTTAACAGTTTACGTTATGCAGCTGGAGTGCCAAAACCTGTAAAACTTACTGGTACACTAGTTGGTGAAAGTAAAAAAATGCATTCACAATAGAGGAGTTCAAAACAATCTGGAATATATTGAAAATTCATATTGGAGAGTTAAAATCAACTAATGAGATTACCAAAGGTTGTTCAGCATTTCTCATCTGCGATGAAATACTTAAAGAATCAAATAATGAATTTATAGATTATCTTAATCAGGAAAACTTCAATGCAGTAATCGATGATAGTTATGGTGGCAGAGGTTTTGCTTGTGTAAATGTTAAAAGCAGGATTTATTCAAATGGTAGTATGGCCAATTCACTTGTTTCAAGTTTCATAGGTGACAATGCAACTTGTGCATTAACAGTTGATGAATTCAAAACAGTCTGGGAAATAATAAAAGTACATAAAGAGGATTGCTCTGTTGAAACATTACTGAAGCAATGCAAAGAATTCGATGACAATTACAAAGTCATTGAATGCTGTGATAAAATATTTGAAATAGAACCGGACAATGCTCAGGCACTTTATTATAAAACATTGGTATTATTCGACCTGAAAGAATACAAAAAAGCTATGGATTTGGCTAACCATGCAATAAGCATATATCCTAAAGACTACAAGTTCTACAACATAAAAGCATTCATATTAACTGACTTATATAGATTGCCTCAAGCTATAGAATGCTATAACAATTCATTTTACTTAGGGGGATTCGATGCAGACGATAATGAATCAACATATAAGTATAGGGCAATATGTTATCTGAGAAAAGCAAGGGAAGAATTTTACATTAAAAAAGATTTGGATGAAGCATTAAAATGTGTAAATGTATATTTGAATCAATTCCCTCAAGATGAAGAGATTATAAGATTTAAAGATGAATTGTCTCATGGAAAGATTACTCCTCATTATACCCGTTACCATGAGAAACTGATGTATTTTGAAGACAAAGCATATGAGTTATTCGAATTTGGATTTTTAAAAGAGTCATTTGAAGCTTACGGTGACGTATTGGATGCAAGTCAGGATTTCAAAAACAATGTCGATAAAACCGGCTACAAATGGTTTGATTGTCTCACAGGCCGTGGTACAAGCGACGTAGATAATTTCAGATGGTATGATGAAGTCCTCTCCAAATGTCTGATGGGTTTTGACGGAGACTATAAAGAATTTTTCACAAAACTTTTTGATGTTAATGAAGACAATGTCGCTGCCTGTGTTGATAAGGCAAGACTTTTCACAAAAATAAATAGGAAAGATTTAGCTATCCAATATTCAAAAATGCTGATTGAAGAATGTCCAAAAAGCAAGGAAGCCAATGAGTTTTACAATTGGATAACATGGGAAATTGAAAAAAGAAAACGATTAAGTGAATGCTGTAAATTCAAAGACTACAACAATATTGATGAGTATATTGATGATGTGGTATTCTGTTTAATTCACTCATGCCGGTACAGCGAAGAAGAGGCTAAAAACTTTGCGAAAATTAAAAAGGATGAACTCGAAAGGTGTTATGAAAACAAATGTCCTGCAGATGATTTGGCAATGGATTATTATCCTCTTTGCGGATGAGTTAATCTTAATTATAATTTCAATTCCATGATAAAGGTGGTATTGTTTCCATGATTTGATTAAAAATTCAATATCAGAATGGTGTGATGATGATTTTGAATTTCCAACATTAACACGGGAGTAATTATCAAAATAAGAGTTTATAATGGCTCCGTAGAGTATTTCCATATTTCTTCTATTTTTTTAAATGTTATGATGACAAATGTTTATTGTATGTTAATCTATTTCCAGTTGAGGAATTATTCATAATTGATGAAAATTCATTTAATTGGATTAAAGATGGGGATTATCTAAAAGTCAGATCTGAAAACAATATTGAACCAAGTTTAAAGGAGGATTAAAATGGGTACTCTAACAAGATTCAAATGTATTAATTACAGTCTTGAATTTATTAGATAATGGAGCACTTTTTTTATTATGATATTAAATCAGAACAGACAATCGGGTATATTTCACTAATGTCAACTGTAGGATTATGGGGAATGCTCTAAAATTAAAGGAAAAGTAAGTGGAACTTATTGTGGGGATTGTAATAAATATTTACATGTTTACATAATACAAAAGTGTGCATATGATATTTCTAACCCTTGTAATGTAGTAATGATAGGAATAAAAAATCATGCTAAGAAATATCCAAGAAAAATCACAGAATTAAAAGAAATTAAAGAAAACCCTAAATATACATTTGAAAAAGATGAATATGGTTCTTATACATTAAAGATTCCAGAATTCAATAATTTTCAGGGATATGTAGAAAATTTTATGGGATGATACATTTTACTGTCCAAAATTTTATATCATTTTTGACTGATTACATTTTTCGTGCAAACATTTTTTTTTAGTGCCATTATTTTTTTTTGCTTTTAAAAATATTTTCACACCACTTTATAGTTTTGAATCTGTTTTTACCTTTCAATGAGGACTGAATTGTGAAACAGGTAAAACTCATTGAAATGACTTCATCTTTCTGTTTAAAATATCTGGATGATGAGTATGATGATTTGTGCATAAAAATCATTGAAAAAAATGGGAAGAAAACATGATGTTCCATTTAAAAGGGTTAGGCTTGAAAACTGGGCAAGCGGGGTGGTTTATACTCGGATAAATCAATTTCTTTTTGACTATTCATTTGAACCCTATCTGACCCTGATGATATCTGCTCTTTTTTCAACACCAAAAAGCCAACTGCTTTAAAAAAAGGCACGTGATATTAGGGAATTAGTGAATTTAAAACCTGGAAATGATGAGTTTTCAACTGAATTTATCATATCATGGGATTTTTCAGGGATATTGATGGGAATTCTACTTTCCCAAAAACATTGAAATCAGCAGGTATTCAAAGAAATTTTAGTGATACAAAATTATTCATCAGACAAATGTATCGCACTTTAGATGTGGAAAACATCAAAAATGATGAAATTATAGTAAGTAAACTAACATTTGACAGCATGTTTTATAAATGATAACTGTCATTAATTAATAAAATGACTATAAGGAATCTTATTCATGAGATATTAACATCTCCGGGGTAATATATTATCAAAAAACCATCTTAAAAGATTATTATAATCTGATTGAAAATGGAATGTTTATTTCACCTTCATGCGATGCGGGAATACGGTATATTACAAGCACTATAGCTGAATTAATGGCACCTGCATTTACAAGCATGGATGAATACAGATGCCAATTTAGCGGAGTTAATATTGAGCCTGTTACAGGGGATTTCAACACTCTCTTTTCTATCCTTCATGATGATGAACTTGACGGCATATTTTATCAATCCCGATACTGAAGATTTTTTTTTGTTTCAAGAAAAATGTTAATGGAGTTTGTATTTAGAGAATAACACTTTTTCATTGAATCATATGGATTTAACAGGATAAATGGAGATTATTGTCCAGGTGACATATAGACTGATTTAGGCAAGATATTTTATAATGACCATTAATGAAAAGTATTTTAATGTTTAAATTAGATATTATGCTTTATGTGTGCTGATAAAATAATTGATTTAATCACTGAATTTTCAGACAGGTATCAGGATGATGAAATTAAGGAATTGAATATTAAACTTGCCCGCAAGCTTTCAGATAAAGTTTCTTTTTGCGATGACAAACCTGAATTATGGGCAGGTGGAATAATCTATGCAATTTGTCAGTTGAATTTTTTGTTTGATAAGGTATATGTAAATCCTATTCATCGTTTGGAAGTTTCATATTATTTTTCAATCCTTCAGCAAAAATTAACCCTAAAAGCACGTGATATTCGCAGACTTTTAAAACTGAAACTTGGAGATAAAGAATTTTCAACAGAATTTATTTCAAGTTTAAACATTCCCGAAGATGATATTGATTTTAAAAGAATCAGGATATGGAATGAAGTTAAACATCAGCTTTTCCCAAACCGTCAAAGTCCTGATGTTAATCTTATTAAAAACAGTGAACTTGAAAGATTATTTGATAAAATTTTAAAGGACGGTGAAAGTGAAGAGAATCTGAATGAATTATATGCACTTTTAAGGCCGGCATTTTTCATTGAGTTAAAATCAGGACTTAATTCCCTTAGGGTTTCAAAGGGTGATAAATTCAGTTTTGCATTTTTTACAAGATTGGAGAAATGCCAGAAGATAATTGATAAGTTTGATGATAATTTAGAGCCTTGTTTATGGGCGTTTTTTAATCTTAAATATTATATTAATAGTGAAAATTTCGATGGTATTGTTTTCAACCCTGAAAGTGATAATATATTTGTTTCAAAGGATAAGCTTCGCAATGTATATCCTAATCATGATAAAATTAATTATTATAACGTATTCTTTTTCAGATAACATTAATGTATTCTCTGATGATTTTAAACCAGGATTTAAAAACAACAAAATGAAACCATGTTCCAATTTATATGTTTTGCTAGTAATTGTAATGCATAATTATTTTAATACAAAATATCATATATTTTAACTGATGTTAAATCATGTGACAAACAGAGATATGAAAGATTTGCTTTCAAAAAAGAAATTAACACCTGAACTGCTCATGGAAATTAAGACTTCCTTTTTCATTCACCCCTCAAGGCCGACAGATGATAATATGTTTCAGTTCACCTATTCTGATACACCTGAAGGGAAAGTTTTTTACTTATTCACTTCTCTTGATGAATACAACAAGTGTTTTAAAGACAATGATGAACTTCAGCCCGAACCATGGTTTTTCAATAGTTTTGAGGATGCTTTATACCTCAGGATGTGGGGGATTATCATAAATCCCGGTAGCGATAATGTTTTAATCCCCGTATGGCCTGCTTTTCATATTATTGAAGATATCAACTCAAACAATAAGGTTTATGAAAGAAATTTCCCATTCCATGCACAGAAACTTAAGACTTTTTAATACTTTTTGTAGTTTTTTTAATACATATTATAACAATGTTATATTTGTGTTG
>CACYBU010000171.1 GCA_902772665.1 uncultured Methanobrevibacter sp.
ACAGTTATTACTTTGGATATTATTGTCCATAGTTTAGATACAATTATATCCTCAAATTTGATGTTGAATGTTGCTGGAAATCCCCCATAGTTCAAGTAAATGTTCCAATCATTTAATGGATAATAATCTAACCCAATTAAGTCTTTTTGGATTATTAATTCCTTTTCCTGTGCCGTTTCAATATTTCCTGTGAAAATCAAATCAATCAGGTCATTTGCAATATCTGTTTGGTAGCTGTACTTTAAACTCAAGTGCTGAGAATAGTTTAATGGCATGACCGGCAGTATATTGAGTCTTCTGGCAGCATCAGAATTATAATTTAGATGAAGTGATGATGACCCAGTCAATATCAGGAAAATATATGGAGATTCATCATAGATGGTTTTACCATTCATTGCCCAATTCTCATCAAAGTGTGCTTCATCTATGAAAATGAAAACTGGCTTGTCTAGAAGGGCAGGAGTAGTATTGTGAATTTTATCCAGATAAATTTCTATTATTTTTTTGATATCAGTTTGACCTGCGAAATTTGTTGTTTCACATGAAATGTATAACAAATCAGTTGAATTGAAGTTTTTTTCTTTTAGGAGGTATTCATAGCATTGATATAATATTGTTGTTTTTCCAACCCCTCGAATTCCAGGAAGTACAAAATATCTCTCTTCAGATTCATCCTCTAAAAAACTATCAATCATTACTTTGAGCTTATCAAATTCGCTTTTGCTATTAAATTTGATGTTTTTATATGATAATTTCCTGTTTAAAATCATAGGCACTTCAGATAACTGTTTTATTATATAGTTATAGATTATATCCTCCATCATTGCATCTCCTTTATATTATTGTTTATAATTTATGGACATTATTATATAAATACTTGTTCATAAAATGCAAACACATTTATATAAATATGTGTTCATAAAATGCAAACACTTAAAAAACATTTCAAAATCTGATAAGGATAAATATTTTCATAGCTAATAATTTATATGTTACTTATATTGTCTAAAAAACATCATATGGATTATGCAAATACTTATCCGAATTTTACATGCTCCTTTATAAAGGAAATACCAGAAAATACTCAAAAAACTAGCCTATTAAATCAGCTTTTGCTGTCTATCAATATAAGTGGGTTCATTGACTTCCTTTACAACATCATCTTTTAACATTACCAATCAATAGCTGAAAATCTGGATTGTAGAGCCCTAAATTCACTTTAACAAGTTTAGTAGAAAATTTGCATGCCTCAACTCTTAAAATATCAATATTTTTTCATTTTAAAATCAAAAATTGAATTTACAAATCAACAAAATTTTTTAAATCATCAATTATAAAAGCAATATTTAAGTTAACCATGAAGAAATATATAAATGAGGTGATTTATATTTTTACAACCGCTTTTTTATTATTCCTACAGGGATTGCGTGAAGCTTCAGGAGGTATTTTAGATAACTTTTTTGCATGCATTACAAACTTCGGCAATTTGCCCATCATACTGTTCCTAATCGGCGCACTCTATTGGTGTTACGACAAGAAACTGGGTGAGTACCTGTTGGTGTCCCTTGCATTTGCCCGGATAGCCAACAGTCTGGCAAAACTTACTGCATGCATATATCGTCCATGGGTGGCCGATTCAAATATCAAACCTTATGAAGGAGTTCTGGATGATGCTACAGGCTATTCGTTTCCAAGTGGACATGCAACTTCAGGAACCATCCTGTTCATTGGATCATATTTGAAAGGAAACCTAACAAAAGGATTGAAAATATTTTTAATTGTTGCTTTTGCACTGATTTGTTTTAGCCGCTGCTGGTTTGGCGTGCACTACTTAACTGACATGATTGGTGGAATAATCATATCCGTTATAGTACTGTGGATTGTTTCTAAATTGTTTAATCGATTGGAATCAAATCCTAATTTCGACTTGATTATTTTGGGTGCTGGAATAGTATTATCCGTTTTACTTTTAGTTTATACAGCATTCAAATCATATCCAATGGATTATGATACTGCAGGGAAATTAATTGTTGATCCTGTGAAAATGGCTGTTGATGCATACAAAGATGTGGGATTCTGTCTTGGAATTTTGATTCCATGGGTAATCGAGAGAAGATTCATCAAATTTTCAAGTGAAGGACCTATTGACTGCAGGATTTTAAGATTGGCCGGTGCTTATGTTGGATATATTGTTTTAATTAACATTATCTATCCATTGGTTAAATCTAGTTTTAATCCGCAAATTGCAAATTTCATTAATTTCTTCATGTTCCCATGTTATGTGGTTTTAATAGTTCCTTTAATCATTAAATTTTTCCAAAACCGAAAAAAAGATGTTTATGATACATCATCATAAACATTAAATTTTTTTTTAAAAGATAAACCTAAGAAAATGTGGTTTGCATATCATTAAATAAAATTTTATAACAAAGTTGATTGAAAAGTATGCATAAGTGGTAGAACTTTTTCGCTAGTTTAAATATAACTGGGCTCACTAACATCTTTAACAATATCATTATCTTTAACCTCCAATCAATAGTGGAGAGCATGGATTAGGTAGCTTATAATTCTTCTGAGCCATTTTTGAATTTTTGGTTGTATAACAACAAACACACAAAAGAAAAAAAAATCAACAACTATAAAAAAAAAGGCAAATGAGAGATGAACTCTCATCTTTTAATGTTTTTATCCTGCAGACGCAATGTCAGAACAAAAACAATACCCATCAGGAGGGCCGTTACCATCATTACAAATGCCATTGCATCCTGAAAAATCTCATCCACAATAGTCACAACAGCACTTCCCTGTGATTCAATCTCGTTTATATTACCTACATTTTGGAAGTAATCATAGATGTCCTGATGGAACTGTCCATCTCCCGAATGGTCCGGTGCATAGGTATCGACTGCATTGCTGATGCCTCCTATAACACCAAGAATTAGAATTATTCCTATAATTGCAGTACCCATTGATTCACCTAATGACTGGCCGGTTGAAGTAATTCCGGATGCATTATTTTCGTTTTCTTCAGGAATATTGACCAATGCAATATCCACACATAAAGCCATGATAAAACCAAGCCCTGCTCCCAATACAAACATTCCCGGCAGTAAATCCAGCATTGTCGTATCCATTCTAAACTGATAGCTTAACAACAGACACCCTATGATGGCCAGTATACTTCCAATTGCCATGATTGTCTTATGATTCAATTTTGCTGACAAACTTGGAGCCGCCAGTGAAAAAATAAGCAGACTTGCAGTTAACGGAAGCAAGGTCAAACCTGTATTGAATGCGGACAACTGCAATACACTTTGCAAATATAGGGAAACTGCAAACAAACCACCCTCCATTACACTATATGCCAATAACATGATAATAGTTCCAACACGTAAATTTCTGTCTTTAAATAATCCAACATCAAGCAGTGGCACATCATCTTTCCTTTTTCTTTTGATTTCAATCAATACAAAGACTACTAGGACTGTTATGCCCAGAATCATTGCAACTATGCTGGTGGTGATATCTTCAGATAATGTCAGAATACCTAGGACTAACAAAAAAAGACCTATAACTGAAATTATAGAACCTGTAATATCCAAATCGCATTTAGATTCTGTAGGTGCGAAATCTGGTATTTTCTTTTGCATTGCTAAAATAAGAACAACAATTATTAATTCAAATGCAAATCCATATCTCCAAGAGAGAAATGTTGTCATGATTCCTCCGAAGAGCGGACCGATAGCGGCTGCAATTGCAACCATTACGCTCTCGATTGCCAAAGCAAATGTTCGCCTTTCACCGGAATATGTTCCACTTATTATGGAAATAATGGCCGGAAGCATTAATGCTCCTGCAATACCTTCCACTACTGCCCATCCGGCAAACAACATCAATGCACTGGAACTTATTGCTGCAGTAAATGTACCTACACCATAAAGTGCAGCACCGATTAAAAACAGTTTCTTTTTACCGACTATGTCCTGAAGCTTGGCACTGAGAAGCATGAATGCGGCGGTGATGAGAGTATAAAATGCCATGG
>CACYBU010000172.1 GCA_902772665.1 uncultured Methanobrevibacter sp.
AACTTATTTCGGATGCTCATAATGCTCGCCTCATGATTTAATCGAAATTGCCAAGTAGAATTCTCATCAAAAAAATATTGAATCAAATACATGGCAATACTATAATAATACATATAATATCACCCCCTGGACTTTAGAGTTCAGTTTACCAGTATATTTTAATTTAATGATATATAAACCTTAATTTTAAAAAATAAACTGCAATATTGTTTTTAATATGTGAAATTGAAATGATTAATTAAAATTATCGATTTTTGACTAGATAATTAAGCATCGTTTAAATGAAATATCAAGTTAGAATTTGAGATTTTCCTCATGCCGCCGTATGTCAGATTAACACTTTCATTAAAAATCCGTTTAGGTTCCATATCACTACAATTAAGAAATTTCAGTAACATTTTTAACATTTTTATGATAAAAATATATTACATATAATAATATTGAGGAAGAAAAATGAAAAAAATAATGTTTATAACGTTGATTTTGCTTTTATTCATCACATGTTCCGGCGTATGGGCCGCAGATAATGTCACTGATGAAATAATTGCAGACAATGATGATTGTATAAGCTTACAGTCATCTCAAGAAAATGATTTCGACCAGTCCGATGAAGTTTTAAAAACTAATGATTCTAACGTCGAAGGCGAATATGTGGATGCGTCAGAAGCATACGAACATCTCAATACATTCAGAACAGAGGAAAACGTATGGTATTGGAATGCGGATGATGTAACCCAATCCCATGTAAATACGAACGATACAGTTTGGCTCAAGCCTCTCAAAAGAGATATTGAGCTTGAAAACACTGCTAAAATTAGGGCAAAGGAAATATCAGAGTATTTCTCACATACCCGTCCTGATGGGACCATGTGTTTTTCAATATTTCCTGACAATCTCCTGGACTATGGCGAAAACATAGCATATGGGTATGAAACATGTTTTGATGTTACTGAAGGATGGAAGGAAACCGATATGTCATATGATGGCCAGGGCCATAGGCGGAACATGCTTATTGCGAGTTACAACTATGTTGGAATTGCCGGATACAAAATCAAGGACACCATCTACTGGGTTCAGAACTTCGGATGCAGATATGATCCGGAGGATGTTGGTGCCGGATTCAATGTTGAAAACAACACCATCAATCCGAAATTCAGCATAAATCTTCCGAATTATGCTTCAGGAAGTTTTGATGTTTATGTAAATGGAAATCTAATCTCTACCAATTCCATATCCAATGGCAAATCTGACATCACAGTCTGCGGATTGGATTCCGGCACATATGAAATATTTTTATCATATTCCGGCGATTACAACTGCAGGCCGTTCAACCAGTCAGAAACAGTAGTCATACCGTACCATGAAAATTCCGAAGACCCTCTCACATTCAACCATCTAAACACATTGATGCAGATGGCGGGCGATGAGGTCAAACTGAAAAACGATTATTATTATAGTCCAGATTTCGACTCATTATTTTTAGAGGGCATCAGCATCTTGAAACCATTAACCATAGACGGTCAGGGACATGCGATTGACGCTAAAAACCTCGCAAGAATCTTTAAAGTCGACTCCTATGGTGTGACATTAAAAAATATCCGTTTAATTAACGGAAATGCAAATGTGCCTACGGTTAAAAACAGATATTTTGACAACAGTGCCTATGGAGTTACAAGTTATTCCTTTGCTGCCACACCAAGTAAGGATGGGGGCGCAATATTAAATTCATATAACTCCATTTCCGTAATCAACTCAACATTTTCAAACAACATTGCATTCAATGGAGGGGCAATCTATTCCAACGCATACGTATATGTTGAAAATTCCATTTTCACCGACAACAGCGCAGGAGATGATGGTGGAGCAATATGTTCAAACGGTTATGTTTCTGTTAAAAATACCAATTTTACTGACAATCGCGCAGTTGATTTAGGAGCCGCAGTCTACACCACATCAACACTTGAAGCATCAAACTCCATTTTCAAAAATAACTACAATTCTGAGATTTCTGCATATAAATTCATAAACACTGACAATACATTCATTGATGATGATGACTACATGGCGCTGTTTGAAAATGCAACACATGCCGGAGGCATTGTCACTTTAAACAGGAACTATGTTGCAAGTGGAACAGTATCTATAACCGCTTCCAATGTGATCATCGATGGTAGAGGACATACAATTGACGCCAAACATAAAACACGTCTGTTCAACATTACCGGAGATAACGTAATCATAAAAAACCTCAATTTTGCAAATGGAAGTTCAGTCAATGAGGGCGGAGCGATATACGTTTCCTCCCCAACAATCACAATAGTAAATTCCACATTCACAAACTGCATAGCGCAGATGGGTGGAGTGATATACAGTATTCTCACAGACATCACGGTCATAAATTCCACTTTCACAAATAATGCTGTAAATGATTTTGCAGCCAATAACATGGCTTTAGGAGGAGGAATTTACACTGAAAACGGAACTGTTTTAATTTCAGATTCAACTTTCATCGGCAATTCCGCATTTGACGGAGGTGCAGTACGTGCCGAATATGGATTTATTTCAATCAGAAATTCATATTTCGAAAACAATTCAGCATCTATTTACGGCGGTGGTGCTTTTAGTAGCGGCGGTGGTGCAAACGTTACCAATTCAACTTTCAAAGGAAATTATGCAAGACAGTATGGGGGAGCAATCTTCTGCTATGAGGAATCCAAAACCCGTATACTAAATTCAACATTTGAAAACAATACTTCCCGTCATTACGGAGGTGCGGTTTCTGCAGCTGTCTGGGCTGAAATCATAGATTCCCTTTTTACAGGCAATTCTGCAGCTGACCATGGGGGAGCACTATCCCTCTGGGGTGAGCTTTCAGTTGTAAATTCAAACTTCACTAAAAATTCTGCACAATATGCCGGAGCAATCTTTGATCATTCTTCAAGTAGTACAGTGTCAATTAGTCACTCCCATTTCACAGACAACATTCAAAAATCCCATGGAGTATTATACATTGAAAACAATGCATTCGTCAGCGATTCAAGTTTCATAAATAACCATGCTTATGACGGTGTTGGAGGGGCAATAGTAAGCAACCAAAACCTTACAGTTTCAAATTCCGTTTTCACAAATAACTCTGTAGACAGGTCATGGGGATACAGTGTCGGCGGAGCAATTATCAACTATGGGCAAAATCTTAATGTGGCAAATTCAATTTTTACAGACAATCGCGCACATAGTGGTGGAGCAATCATCAGCTTTTCAGGAAACACCACTGTTGTTGATTCAAACTTCAAAAACAATTCCGCTTATGAGGGCGGTGCATGTTTCAAACGTAATGAAGGCAGAATTTTCTTTTTAAACTCAACCTTTGAAGACAACAGGGCATCATATGGGGGAGCATTATACTGGTGCGACGCATTCAACTGCACATTCACACAAAACAATGCTACAGGCATTGCATCAGCAATGTACGGCAGTCCCAACACTGCAGAGAAATGTACCTTCATCAGAAACATTGATTATTATCAGGGCCCAACATTTAATGTGGATACTTCCGAGTGCATATTCAAGGACAACCGGAAGATAATTAGTGCAGGATTCGATACATTTTATATGCAATCAGAATATTATCAGGGCGAAACTCTATACCCTTATCTCTACAATTATCAGGACGGCAGATACCTGGCAAACGTGACAGTAACAGTCAGGATATACAAAGACAATTCTCCTGCAGGCGAATTTGAATGTTTGAGCGGTGCCGGTTGGATGGTCAATATCACAGAAGGCAATTACACATTCCAGTTCAGTGTTGAAAACCCTGATTATATTGTAACCCCCATAAACCTGACAGTGACAGTTATTAAAAAGGAAATTGCAGATATTCAAATTGCAATGGATGACAATACTTTTCTTGACCCGACCGTTGCTGAAATCATATCCAATGTTGACGGTACCATTACCGTGTATATTGACGATTACTATATGGAATCTCTGGATGCGGCTGCAAACAGAACAGTTCAGCTTACATACAATTATATTTCTGTGGGCAATCACACCCTAAAGGTTATAATGAATCCTGCAAATTATCATATTGATTCAAAAACATTCTTTAAAAACTTCTCAGTCCTTAAAAAACCGACATCAATTATTTTGAATGTTGAAAACACAAAAAACACAGATAACATCATAGTCATGGTCAATGCAAGTGCATACGGTAATGTCATTGTCAGAGTAGGAGATATTGAAAAAATCATATATGTGTCTGCAGGCATTGAACAGCAAATCAATTTTGGTGTCTTTAAAACTGGAGTATACCTGGTCAATGCTACATTCGCCGGTGATGAAAACTATATGGCTTCAAATGCTTCAAAAACATTTAAGGTATTGGATACAATCAGACAGGATGAAATCACAATCTCCAAGGGCAGTTCTGAAAATATTGTAGTTAACCTGCCGGCTGATGCAACAGGAACAGTGACAGTGAGCATTGCAGGAAATGACTATAATGTTACAATAGTCGGTGGAGTTGCAGAAGTTATTCTTCCGGATTCTTTAAAAGGTGAAAATTCATATGTCATTACATATTCAGGAGATGAAAAATACTCAGGATTCATCATGGAAGGTACTTTAAACGGCAATTCTTCAAAAATCAAACCGGACATTGTAATGAAACCATTAACTGAATATGGTTATGTCACATTGCCAAGTGATGCAACAGGAACAGTAACATTGACAATTGCCAACAACGATTATGTATTTGACGTTGTGGGTGGTATTGCCAATGTGGTATTGCCTGATTTGGCAAATGGTGCCTATGAATACACAATGACATATTCAGGTGACGACAAATACATGTCATTTGCTAAAACTGATATCATCTGTGTGGACAGACCAATAATAATCACTGCCGGAAATGTTAAGCTGACTTACAGTGCAGGTTCATATTATACAATAACTGTTAAAAACGACCTTGGCATAGCTGAAAGCGGTGCTGATGTGGTCATCTATATAAACTCCAAGAAGTTCAAAACATTGCAAACGGATTCAAACGGAAAGTGCAGTTTCAAGGTTTCACAGAGTCCTGGAACATATAAGCTCAAAATAACATCAAAAACAACATCAGTTACTAAAACACTTACTGTAAAACACCTTGTTACACTCAAATCAGTGACTGTTAAAAGATCCGCCAAAAAACTGGTGCTGACTGCAACTTTAGGTAAAATCAAGAATAAATACCTTAAAAACAAAAAGATTACCTTCAAGTTCAACGGCAAAAAGTACACTGCAAAAACCAATAAAAAAGGTGTTGCAAAAGTTACCATAAAATCCAGTGTCCTCAAAAAACTCAAAGTCGGCAAAAAGCTAACCTATCAGGCAACATACTCCAAGGATACCGTTAAAAAGACAGTTAAAATTAAAAAATAAGGATTTATTCCTTATTTTTACTTTTTTTAAATCTAATTTTTCTACACTCCCCTTAAAATATATAGCTTTGGTATTATAGACTTCAAAATTTCTTTTAGACTGTAAACTTGTATTCAAAGTCAAATATTGATATTCAAAAAAACAATTTTAGGGCAGAATATAATGAGCTGTCGAAAAGCCACTGACAGCAGCTTCTGCAACTTCAATATAATAAGAATAACGATTAATTAAATTACAAGATATTCATATAACATATAAAATTATTAGTTTAAAAACTCATTAAAACAATCTTATCAAACCGATTAATAATAATCCCTAAAGACATACATCATTACTTCTTAATCCTTATGACATTTGTGATTTTGGACTTGCCGTAGGTGGAGTGAACCTTATATTTTCCGACCTTCAGATTCTTCAATGTTACGCAAGCGATGCCTTTCCTGTTGGTTTTTGCCTTATAGGTCCTTCCCTTAAATTTGAACTTGATTTTCTTGCCTTTAAGAGCCTTTCCGTTTTTATCTACAAGCTTGACCTTGAACTTGACCTTCTTGACCTTGATGCCCAAAATGTCCTTGGCCGTCAATACCGGTTTTACGGTCTTTTAATTCTTCTTCAAAATTAGAATTAACACCGGTAATAAAAGTATATGCCTCTTCATTAATCGCAAAAACCTTCAGATACGGA
>CACYBU010000173.1 GCA_902772665.1 uncultured Methanobrevibacter sp.
ATTTTATAAAATAACTTTCCCACGCAAAATTAAAAAGATTTTCAGAACACCAAGAGGCGCTAGAAAACGAATATTCATGAATAATTATAGGTATACGATAAATAATACCTTAGCATCAAAATCCACGATAAAAGTTGTCTAACGGACACTGTCTTTGAGGTTTAATGAATCAAGCAGACTGGTTTCATTTACTGTTAAACCAAATACTGTACCTTTGCTTGACCCTGAATCACCAGGATAGGTAACATTAACATCATATGTTCCTGCCTTCAAATCTGAAATCTCCTTAACGATAATGCCCTCACCGGTTTCGAATGAATAATCAACATTACTATAATCTCTCATATCCATAGTCAAAAAAATCCGCCAATCATCAATAAATGTTTTATTTAAAATTATAATTTTCCTTTAAAAAGCATGAAAGCAATATGTATCTTTTAAAGAGCATTTCACATATTATTATTAATCAGATTCTGATAAAATGCAGATATCATGAAATCAAGTAATATGCTCACAATCATAACATGAAAAAATAGCTATCAGTACAGATACCCAAAGATTAATTAGGCATATAAAAAATAAGTCTAATATGAAAAAAGATTTCAAAGATTAGGTAAGTATCAGATAATTCACCACTACTAATTATATATTAATGTGTGATTAAAATGAAAAGTGATAATGTTAAAAAAGGAATTCAAAGGGCTCCACATAGATCTTTACTAAGAGCATGTGGTTTAAAGGATGATGATTTTGAAAAACCGTTCATCGGCATAGCAAATAGTTTCACAGACATCGTACCGGGGCATATTCACCTGAAAGAACTTGTTGAATTTGTAAAGGAAGGTATTATTGCCGCAGGCGGTATTCCATTTGAATTTGATACAATGGCAATTTGTGACGGTATCAGCATGAACCATGAAGGTATGAAATACTCTCTTCCTTCACGTGAAATCATTGCAGCTACCGTTGAAAGCATGACCAAAGGACATGCATTCGACGGACTTGTTTTAATTCCAAGCTGTGATAAGGTAGTTCCCGGAATGATAATGGGGGCAGCTCGTGTAAATGTGCCTTCCATCCTTGTTACCGGAGGACCAATGGCATCAGGTGAATATAATGGTAAACCTGCTGATTTAATCACTGTATTCGAAGCTGTTGGTGCTCACTCTGCCGGTAAAATGACAGATGAAGAAGTTTATGAACTTGAAAAATGTGCATGTCCTGGAGCCGGAAGCTGCTCCGGTTTGTTCACGGCAAATACCATGGCATGCATAACCGAAACTTTGGGTCTATCCCTTCCAACATGTGCTACAACTCATGCAAGAACAGATGAAAACAATCAAATTGCATTTGAATCAGGCCATCAGATTATCAAACTTGTCGAAGATGATATTAAACCTTCAGATATTCTGACTCAGGAGGCATTTAACAATGCTATTGCAGTTGACATGGCTCTTGGAGGTTCATCAAATACTGCCCTCCATATACCTGCATTGGCCAGTGAAGTTGAAGGATTAAGTGTTGATTTACAATTGTTTGATGAAATCTCCCGAAGCGTTCCTCATATAGCACTAATTTCACCTGCAGGGGAAGATTCAATGATGGATCTGCACTTAGCCGGTGGAATTCAGGCAGTGCTTAAAACTCTAGGGGATAAAATCGACACAGACCAGTTAACAGTAACTGGTAAAACAATAGGTGAGAATCTTGAAAATGTTGAAAACAAAAACACTGATGTTATTCATACTTTGGACAATCCGGTACATGAAGATGGTGGAATTGCAATACTTAAAGGTAATCTTGCACCTAACGGAAGTGTTGTTAAAAAAGGCGCAGTATCTGATCACTTAATGCACCTTAAGGGGCCTGCAAAGGTTTATGATTCTGAAGAAGATGTTACCAAAGCAATATTTGATCATGAAATTGAAGAGGGAGACATTGTAGTTATTAGATATGAAGGTCCAAAAGGCGGTCCTGGAATGCGTGAGATGTTGAACCCCACTTCAGCACTTGCCGGAATGAACATAAAAGATGTGGGACTTATAACCGACGGAAGATTTTCAGGTGGGACCCGTGGACCATGCATAGGTCACGTGTCACCTGAAGCCCGTGAAGACGGACCGATTGCGGCTATTCAAAACGGAGATATAATTGAAATTGACATTGAAAACAGATCCATTAACGTGGAACTGTCAGATGAAGAAATCAAAGCAAGGTTAAATAATGTCAAACACCCTGAAAGCAATGTTTCAGGCTGGCTAGCCATATATCAGAAACTGGTTCACTCAGCAGATACTGGAGCTATTTTAAGGTAGTGTTAATGATGGAAATATTAAAATACTCTGAAATCAATTTACAGGATACAATTAAAAGGTCAGAACAGGACGTAAACAAAGTTTTGAAAACAGTATCTGAGATTTTAGAAAATGTACGTGTAAATAAGGATAATGCTGTTCGTGAATATAGTGAAAAATTCGACGGGGTGTTAATAGAAAATCTTAAAGTATCAAAAGATGAAATTGCACAGGCTTATCAAACCATAGATGATGAACTATTGACTGCCCTTAAAAATGCTGCCGATAATATTGAAAGATTTCATAAAAAACAGATTCCAAAAGAGTGGGAAATGGAAGTAAACCCAGGAATCACTGCGGGTCAAATTGTAAGACCAATCAACTCAGTTGGATGTTACATTCCAGGAGGCCGTGCAGCTTACCCTTCATCGATATTGATGACTGTTATACCTGCTAAGATTGCCGGTGTTGAAAAAGTAGTCTGTGTAACCCCACCTCAAAACGACGGTAAAATTCTTGATGCTATTCTGGTTGCAGCAGACATTGCGGGTGCTGATGGAATATATAAAGTTGGAGGTGCACAGGCTATTGGGGCACTTGCTTATGGAACCGAATCTGTACCTCGGGTAGAAAAAATTGTAGGTCCGGGTAATATTTTTGTTACTGCTGCTAAGAAACTTGTATATGGTCAGGTAGATATTGAATTCCCTGCTGGTCCTTCTGAAGTTTTAATTTTAGCAGATGAAACTGCAAATCCAGAATTTTTAGCAACTGATATTTTGGCACAGGCAGAACATGACCCAAATGCATCATGCTTTTTAGTAACAGATTCTAGCGACATTGCATCTGCGACTAATGAATTTGTTAAAAAATTAACCGATATTGCTCCAAGACGTCAAATCATCGAGGAATCTCTGTCAAAAAGTGGAAAAATTATTATCACAGAAACATTTGATGAGGCTGTTCATGTTACAAATGAATATGCCCCCGAACATTTAATCATATCCACAAAAGATGATGATGAAACATTATCACACATTAAAAATGCGGGTTCAATCTTTTTAGGTTCATATTCACCTGTTGCTGCCGGAGATTATGGATCCGGAACAAACCATGTCCTTCCAACAGGTGGGGGTGCTAAAATGTATTCCGGATTATCCACAGAGGCATTCATTAAAAAACCTACAGTTCAAAGACTTACCAGGGAAGGTCTTAGGGAACTGTCAAAGACTTCACTACCTATCGCTGAATATGAAGGATTTTTTGCTCATGCAAATTCATTTAAAACAAGATTAAGGGATTGATTATTTAAGATTTTAAATAGCTGAATCGAGTTATTTAAAAAATTTTTCAACATCAAAACACAATTACTTATACGCTTAAATTCTCTTTTCCTTTTTATTCTTCTTATTTTTTACTTTTAAACTTTCAAAGCGCTTAATTTAGGAAACATTAATTTTTTTAATTAATTAGTTAACTTTATATATTATGTTAATCTAATTTAATCTAGAATATGAGTTTTCATATTCGCCACTTTTTAATAAAAGAACTTAAATTGTCTAGTTGGTCTAAACTCGGACAATACTTTTTTTTAAAGTTATATTGATTAATTTACATTTTCTATATAACCTCGAGGTGAATAATTTGCAAGGTTTATTAAACGATTGGAGAAGAACAAACTATGCTAGTGGATGTACTCCTGAAATAGCCGGCACTGACATTACAATCATGGGTTGGGTGCATGAAATCCGTGATTTTGGAGGAATCATGTTTGTTATCATACGTGACGTTACCGGTAGGGTTCAGGTTACAGCTCCAAGCAAAAAAGTAGATGAAAACATAATGGAAGAATTAAGAGAATTAAGAAAAGAATCTGTTGTAGCAATTAAAGGTTTAGTGCAGGAAGCAGGAAAAGCACCGAACGGTGTTGAAATTATTCCGAAAGAAATCAAAATCTTAAACCTGGCCAACCAGCCTTTACCAATGGATCCGACAGAAAAAGTTAAAGCAGGAATTGACACAAGATTAGATTCAAGATTCTTGGATATCAGAAAGGAAAATGTTTCTGCA
>CACYBU010000174.1 GCA_902772665.1 uncultured Methanobrevibacter sp.
CAGGTTTAGTATAACTTCTTTTTTGTCTGGTTCTTCTGTTAGTTCCTTTAACTTTTGCCATATTTTTACCCTCCTTAAAATTTTATCATTAGAAAAATTAGAATTAAATCTATAACAAAAAAATATTTGTTTTCAATGTATTTAAAGGTTTTCTTTAAGTGGTGTATTCTGCATTGATTTTGACATAATCATATGTTAAATCACAACCCCATGCAGTAGCTTCACCGTCACCCAAATCCATATCAATATTTACTGTGATGTTTTTGGACTGCATTATTTTTTCAGCTCTTTCAAGATATGGAGTGTCTTCAAATGCCAATATTTCACCATTTTTGACTAAATCAACATCATCTGCATCATCAGCTATGGATATTGTTATTATATTCGGATTTAAATCGCATCCTGAGTATCCTATTGCCGAGACAATTCTTCCCCAGTTCGGATCTCCTCCAAATACTGCTGATTTAAATAAGTTTGAAGATATGATTGATTTTGCTGCCAGTCTTGCATCTTCTTCATTACGTGCATTATATACGTTGGCTTCAATGAATTTTGTAGCTCCTTCGCCATCACGAGCCATTTTGCGAGCCAAATCAATGCACAGATAATTTAAAGCTTCCTGGAAGTTTGGGTCAATCTTTCCATCATGCATTACCTCAACACCTGATGAACCGTTTGCCATCATAAGACATGTATCGTTTGTACTTTCATCTCCGTCAACAACAATCATATTGAAACTGATATCGGCCACACTTCTTAGTGCCTTTTTAATTTCACCGGCAGGAATTACAGCATCAGTTACTATAAATGACAGCATTGTTCCCATGTTGGGAGCAATCATTCCGCTTCCTTTGGTTATACCTGCAATTTTAACTTTCTCACCAGTTTTTAATGTAACTTCAACAGCGCATTCTTTTGGAAATGTATCGGTTGTCATAATAGCTTTTGCAGCTGCAAGAGAGTTTTCGGGATTGTTTCCAAGTTTAGATAAGGATTCATAAGCCACTTTGGAAATAATATCAATAGGCATTTCACGGCCGATAACACCTGTTGATGAAATGGCTATTTCATCTTTTGGAATCTTTAAATCCTTGGATACCAATTCAACCAGAGTTTCACAATCTTTTAAACCCTGTTCCCCAGTAAAACAGTTGGCGTTTCCACTGTTTACAAAAACTGCTGAAATAATTCCTTTTTTAAGAATATTTTTTGTATACTTAACAGGAGCTGCAACAACTTTATTTGAAGTGAAAACTGCTGAAGCAGTACTGTCTGGTGAAACGATAATGCTTACACCATATTTTCCTTTGCGAGCCCCTGATACTTTAAGATTTTCTATTACTGAAAATCCTCCATTAAGTTCTTTAATAAAATCCATAATTATCACAAAAAGTTTCCATTCCTCAATATTGAGACTCACCATTAAATTGAGAAGTCTGATTTTCATTAAAATCTATTTCATCATCACTGTCAAAATAAACATCAGGAGTGTCATTTAAATTTGTAGTCATCTCCTTTGTAACATTTTCAAATTGAGGTTCATCACTAGTACCGTCATCCAAACTTAGTGAAACGCCAATTCCTGCACCAATAACAAATGCAACCAATGCAACAATCATGAAAAAGACCAGTTTATTATTTGACTTGGATTTTTTTCTATTCCTATTAGGTTGATTTCTATTATTATAGCGAAATGGACGATCATTCCCATGATTATTCATTCTCCTTCTTTTAAGTCTGGAAGTAGATTGATAACCATTTCCTGGCCTTAAAACTCTTTTATCATCTTTTTTTTGTCTCATATTCATTTCCCTTAAACTTTATCATGCAACAAGCGCATATACCAGTGCTAAAATAACTCCTAAAATACTGAACATACCCAATCCCAGAACTGACATCAGATATGCAAATATAAATACAAATGCAAAAATACCGATTAATTTCGGTTTTTGGTTTTCTATCAGATTAATTAAAGTTCTTGTAAATTCAGAAGGAATATTGTAAGCATACAATCCGTTTGCCAATTCAAAAACAACTAAAGACAGTGGAGTTGTAGACGGCAAATCATCAACCATTTGAGCACGTTCTCCTGCCTCACGTCTGCTTCGCCCGATACCGGCTCTGATTTTAGCATCATTTTCAAGGGCAAACCATGCGGCATCCAATCCTGCACGAATAGCCAAATCTTTAGATGGGAATCTTGCAATAAAATCATCTCCACCTTCACGGTAACCTTCCAGTTCTCCTTCGCATTCTGTTTCAATGAAATTTTTAATTCCAGTCATCAGTTCCACTAGACGGTTTCTGCCATATTTTTGAATGAATTTAGTGGAATCAATTAAATCGATGAAAAGATAATTATCGAGATTAACAGGCCTTGATTCCTGAAGCAAGAACGGTGAATCGAATACAAGTGCATATTCTCCACCTAATTTGGTGAATGCAATTCCTGGAAAGCTTCCAACATATTGAGTGTAGTGAATTGCACGTTCAATTGAAGCTGCACCAGTCATACCGACTGCAGATATTATCTTGATTCCTTCTGACAGTCCGATACCAATCAATTCAATAGCTACACGAATTGCATCGTTTTTACTCAACATTTTAGCTACAAGTTCAGTGTCGGTTTTTTCCACAATTTCTCCTTTCTCATTTTGAATGATTTTAACGAAAATGTCAATTAAACGGGAAGGATGTGGAAGTTCAATGTAAAAATAACGGTCACTTCCCATGATGATATTGCTCACAAGAGCATATTCTTCTATTTTATTTTCAGCCGGTTTTAATTCATGAAACGTATAGTCTTTCGGAAGGTTTTCAGCACCTACATCCCGGATAAGGTTTTCCAGAATAGTATCAGATGTGATTTCAGCCTTATCCAATTCAAAGAGTATTGTATTAGTATAATTGAATAACTCCACATACTCAGTTTCAAGGGAATTTGTCGGATAGAATTTTGTTCCAACAGCAATAGGATTGAGTTTTGTTATAAACTTAATAACTGATTTGGTTAAACTGTTAACCATCCAGATTGCCTCCTTTTTCCAATTCAATTTCAAATTCACCAGGCTTTTCCAAAAGCATATCCGGCTTTACAGATACAAACGGGAATTTCCATGACCCCAATCTGCCTGCAATGGTACTTGCTATGTTTCTGGAATTTCTTTTAATGAAAACCTCATCATGTTCACTTACACGCACTAAAACATTGTATGGTGCTGTTTCGGTTACTTCATCAGCCAAAAGAATGTTTAGTTCGAAAGTGCCCGGTTTTGTAAAAAGGTCATTGCGCACTGCAATTAAAGGTTTTTTCTCAAGACCCAATCTATCGGCTACTGTAACAGAAATATTACCTGCATTTTTCACAGCGATTTTATAATCCTTAGGATGAACCAGTACAAAAATCACATATGGAGCAGCTATTTCTACATCATCCACCATTTCCACAATTTTATTGAACATTGGTATTTTTGAAAAAATACTCTCCAATTTGGATTCTGCATTGTTTTCATTATCTATACGTATAATAGCTTGTTTAGCAATATTTAATGGAGAAATCTCAAGTCCTTCTTTACCAGTATAGATTTCCCATTTTTTGAAGTTTAATTCCTTAATAATTTCATCACAGATGTGCTGTAGGATGTTTTTATCTTTTTTAGGCTGTTTTGGTTTTCCAAAAGTAAGTCTACCATGGTCAATTACAAATGGTATTCTCATTGAAGCAATATTCCTAAATTCAGCAGCATAATCTCTGAATTTGTCATTTGACAATATTTTTGCTTTTTCACGAGTAGCAATATCTAAAATAAAATGATCTGCATCATTTCCAGCTGGAACTTCTTCTACATTGTCACTTTCCAACAATTTTTCAAACTTCTCCTTATCATCAATATCATGACGAAGTGATGCATCAGCAATAATTACAAATTCATCTTCACTTTCTTCTAATGCTTTAACAGCCGCAAGAATATTAGACATCATCGGTTGGCCCTTTTCATTTTTAATGTGATGGGCTACATTAGAAGCATCCACGACCACTTTCATAATATCACCTAAACAATTTAATTCAATTCAGTATAATATATTTATACTATTCAATATTTAAAGTTATTTTAAATTATATTTCTCGGATATTTTCCAAATAAGAATTTTTCACCCTTGACCTCATTCAGAAAAATTTCAATTTCACTGTCAGTAATGTTATAAATATTATATGAGTTTTTATTTTTACCCCTAAGCTTTACGGAGGATATGGAACCTGCGTTAACGATTAATGTATTGTTAAGTTTCCAGATATTTGGAACATGTTTATGACCGGATAAAACCAAATCCACTTCATGAGTTGTAAGGGTTTTTAAAATATCCCCTGCATCAGACAAGACATTGCGTTCACGTCCAGTCTGGGGAAGTGGCACTACATGATGGTGCAGTGCAACAATGGAAAACTGGTCGTTGATTACACATTCGTCCAACTGATGTTCGAGCCACATGTGCTGGGGAGTTCCGATATGGCCTTTATCCTCATCGGGAGAACTGCTGTCAAGCCCAATTACCGTGAAATTATCATCCATCGTTAATTTCCAACTTTTTTCACCTATCAACTCTTCAAAGGTTTGATAACCTAAATTACGAGCATCATGGTTTCCTGGAACTGCAAATAATGGAGCGTCAAACATTCCCAGATATTTCGTGGCCTGCTGAAACTCGGCGTAATATCCATTTTCAGTGATATCTCCTGTTAAAATAACCATATCCGGTTCCAGATTATTTATTTCCACAATAGCCTCATTGAAAACCTGTTCGTCAAATGCTGAATTTGAAATATGTAAATCTGAAATATGTACTATTAAAGTCATTGTTATCTACTGATTTAATTTCATAATTGCTTCAGCAAGGTCTCCTTCACATTCCTCTAAAGCCTGTCTTGCTTCAACTTCACTGACGCCCGCACTGCTTGCTACCATTTCAACATCCTCATCAGGAATTTCAACTTCATATTCAAGTTCCACTTCACGGGAGGTTCCCTCAACCTGATAGGTTTCCTGTCCCATTACATTCATTAAACTCACGGAGGGATTGTCAATAATTAGTTCTTTATCTTCAAAACGGATAATGACCTGCTTGACTCCTTTAAGCTCGTCCATTTTCATACCCATTTTTTTCATTTGCCTTTCCATCTGTTTCATTTGTTTTTTATTCATACCCGGTATCATAATAAAAACCTTCAATAAGTTAACTATTTATAATTATATCTTTAATTATTATTAAAATTAACTTAATTTTCAAATCCGTAGATGTCAGTTTCAAATGTTTTTGCAACATCCTTTAGAACTTCAGGAATATTAATCTGCTGAGGACATTCTTCCACACACATTTCACATTCTATGCAGTCGGAGGCTATTCCGACCCCTTCAAGTTTTGAATAATTCAAATAGGCATTTCCGTGAGGAGTCCATTCATCAGTGTCTAAAAGATTATGTTTATTGTACAAATCAAACAGTTTTGCGATGTCTATTTCTTCGCTGCAGGAATCGGTGCAGTATCTGCATTTTGTACAATTTACAGTGATATTGTCATTTATGATTTGGGAAACTTCTTCAATGATTTGATATTCCTCATCAGTTAATGGATCAGCATTGTTGAACTCTTCAATATTATTTTTAATCTGTTCAAGATTACTTGCACCGGTTAAAACAACACATACATCATCAAGATTAGCTACAAACCTCATAGCCCATGAAACAACTGACTTATCGGGATTGTATTGCTTCATTAAATTTTCCGCCTTTTCAGGAATATCGGCTAGAAAACCTCCTTTGTAGGGTTCCATAATCATTACAGGTTTATTGTATTTTCTTGCAACTTCCAGACATTTTTCAGATTCGATATTTTCATCCTCCCAGTCAAGATAGTTAATTTGAAGTAAAACAAATTCCATTTCAGAGTGTTCAAAAAGTATTTCCTCTAAAAATTCCGCGTTTCCATGAGTTGACAATCCAATGTGTTTGATGTAGCCTTCCTCTTTTTTTCTTTGAATAAATGAGAACAGATCCACATTTTTCCATGCAGTCTCCGTAAATCCGCTAACGTTGTGAAGCATGTAATAGTCAAAATAATCCACACCGCAGTTTTCAAGCTGCTGAGTGAAAATCGGTTCAAGCTGTGATTCCTCGGTGATTACAAACAAAGGCAATTTTGTTGCAATTTTAAATGAATCTCTAGGATACCTGTCAACAACACATTTTTTAAATGTCTGCTCACCTATTCCTTCATGATATATAAATGCCGTGTCGAAATGGTTAAATCCAGCATCGATATATGCATCTACCATCCGGTTAACTTCTTCATAATCAATTTTTGTAACATCGTTTTCATCCAACAGTGGAAGTCTCATCATTCCCATACCCAATTGTACCATAGAATACACTCTCCTCTTTATTATAATTTTATTTCATCTTTTACTTAAATCATCTTATTTGTATAAAATATTTGACATCAACTCTTTCAGGGGCAGATTCCGTGATTCATAATTATTTCACACCGCTTCCTATCTTTAAAACAGGAATCTTGCTCATAACATAAATTAAAGCCCAGCTAATAGCAATAACAATTACAGCAGATAGTGGAAAGTATATAAACAAGTTTTCATTAACCCATTCATGCATGAATCCGCAATCAATGAGATATTTCACGATAATGTAGTGAGATAAATAAATCCCGAAACTGCATGAACTGAATGTTACAATGATTTTTCCAAGAGTCTGTTCCATTATAGGTTTTATTTTATCTGAAATCATTTTAACATCAGCATATTTAAAAGCAATAAACACTCCCATGGTTTGCATTATTACAAATATATCAAAAAAGTCAACCGGAACAAGCCCCCAACCTCCAAGACCTTTATAATAGATTTTTATGAAATGAACAGTAATGCCAACAATAAACATTGAAATTCCAATTAAAAACATTTTCCGGCCGGAGAATTTGAATTCATGATTGTGAATGTAGGAACCCATTATAAAATATCCTATTACAGGAAAGAAGTTAAAGATTATTCTGAAATCATATTTGATTTGCTGAACATCAAAAAATCCTACAGTGAAAAGCAGCGACAATATTAAAGTAATTAAAATTAAATATTTCGTACCATAATCATCATATTCTCGGATGAAACTGCTTAAAACTGGAATCAGCAGATAAACCCCTATCAGTGACCATATAAACAAGAATAATGATGATAAGTCATGAGCTCCGAATATTATCGCAAAGAAATATTCCAGAGTGGGTTTGCAATGCCAGATTATAACTCCCAAAATCAGATAAACAATTATCCAGAAGGTAAATGGCATGACAACACGTTTAAACCTCTTTTCTAAAAATAACTTAATATTATGTTTTCTTTTCAAAAGCAAAGCACCACTAACAGTGAAAAATAAAGGAACTCCAATGCGTGTAAGTGAAAAAACACATGAAGAAATCTGCCAGCTTGCAAAATCCTTTGAGAAATAACGTATCAGATGACCCGAAACTACTAGAATAATGGCCATAGACCTTACTTCGTCCAGATATAGAATTCTGTTTGGAGAGATTTTCATTACATAATATATTTAAAGGAAGTTTATAATAAGTATTTTTATGACTGAAAATCGATGTTCATGGGCAGGAAATGAAGAAATCTATATAAAATATCATGATGAAGAATGGGGCGTTCCAAGCCATGACGACAGAGACCTGTTTGAAATGATTGTTTTGGAGTCTTTTCAGGCAGGACTGTCCTGGATTACAATTTTAAAAAAACGTGACAATTTCAGGAAAGCCTTTGATGACTTTGATGTTGAAAAGGTAGCCGATTATGATAAAAACAAAATCAATGAACTTTTAGATGATTCCGGCATTATCCGCCATAAAGGAAAAATCACATCTGCAATAAATAATGCACAGGTTTTCATTGAAATTCAAAAAGAGTTTGGAAGTTTTGATACGTATATTTGGAGCTTTACAGATGGTGAAATCATAAAAGCCGAATATTTGACTGAATCTGAGTTATCCAAAACTATTTCAAAGGATTTGAAAAAACGGGGCATGAAATTTGTCGGCCCAACAATAATTTACTCATATCTTGAATCAATCGGGATTATAGACAATCATCAAGAAGATTGTTTTAAATTCTGATATCTATTTTTCCAGAAGAATTATGTTTTTAGGGTCAACTTTGAGATACTTTGGAATCACCAGTTCATGGTCATGAATCTGCTTATCACATTTCCACCACAAACCGTTTGCAAGTGATATGTCCCATTCAAATGGCATCTCCAATTTTTCTGAATTTAATGTATCAAATGAATTGACATCACCTTTATCTGCAGGATAAAAATCATGTGCCCTAATGCCAATGTGAGTAATGTTTGACTGGATTTTTTCGGACACTTCAAATGTAACTCCCCAATCCAAAGATTTGACATGATAATCATCAATAATTTCTATCCTGGAGATATTTTTACAACCGGTGAGACGTGCGACCTGAACCTTTTTGGGATTTGCAAATAATTCATAGGTATCTCCTTTCGCTATAATTTTACCCTCATCAAGTATTAGCAACTCATCGCAAAACTGAAATGCCTCATCACGATCATGAGTAACCAGAATGGAAAATCCGTCAAAACCTTCAAGTAAATTAACAAGTTCTATACGTAACTGTTCTTTTAAAAAAGCATCCAGAGCACTGAATGGTTCATCCAATAAAATAACATCCGGACCATAAGCCAATATACGGGCTAAAGCCACTCTTTGCTGTTGACCTCCAGATAGTTGTCTCGGATATCTTTTTTCCAGTCCTTCCAGATGAAAGCGCTTAATCATTTCAGATACTCTTTTTTCATCATGATCTTTAGCCAGGCCAA
>CACYBU010000175.1 GCA_902772665.1 uncultured Methanobrevibacter sp.
AATTATAAGATATAAATAATTAACAAATATTTTAAAAAAAAAAGAGTATAACTGAAATTATTCAGTTACAATAATGAATTCACCGACTTTTTCCACTTTAGCAAAAGGAACAAGTAATATGTCTCCATTCCTTTTAGCACCTTTGACATGGATATTACGGTCACTTTCTATCCTGATAGCAATATCAACGATTTTACCTGTTTTTTCGTTAATGATTAATTCATCCAGCACGCCGAGAATACGTGCATTATTAGTTGCTACCTGATAGTTTTTGATTTCACTCCATAACTTTTCTTCACGTTTAGGAATTTGTTGTTTATTTTCCATTAAATCACCTGATAAATATAATTCTAGTTAGTAATATTTATAACTTCATTATATTTAAACATAATATTTATAATATAATTTTTCTGCAATTTCACTGTCTAAAAGCGTATTGATATTTAATGCCAACTCAACAAGGTCAAGCACCAGCTGGGTTTCATCCTGAATGATGTTTTCACTTCTTAAGACATTCAACCCCGATGGAACGCAACCGTTAAACTCATAGGAATAATTTAATCCCAGATTTTCAAAAACCTCCACTGGAACAATAACTGACAGGGCATCTTTATCATTTTTGAGGTAATAATCCAAAACATAATCAATAGTTTCTGTTGAAATAAAAGGTAAATCTGCATTGATAAAAAGCAATATGTCTTTTTTAGATTTCTTTTCAAAATAATTCAGAATATATGAGAGATCCTTAAGATAATCATCCCCGGATGTATCAAGAATTGTCAAATCCTCATCCAGTGATTCAAGGTATTTTGCGGTTTTACATGTATTCGGACTGACTGCAATAACGATTTCATCAATGAATATTGATGACTTCAGATTATCAAGTACGTATTTAATCAATGGTTTATCGTGTAATTTGAAAAGAGGTTTTTCTTCGGGAACTTCAAGTCGTGTTCCCATACCTCCCGCCATCAGAATTGCATAAATCATGCCAGACCACAATTATGGTTAAGCGAATTTGCCGCCTGCCATTTTCATACGATCTTTAAGAATACATCTTCCACCCTGTTTTCCACCAATAGGCACTTTTGGTGTTCCCATAGAATTCATACAACGAGCCATAATGGCCGAACCTAAAGCAAGACCGTCTTCAACAAAGACCACATTTTCAAATTTATCCTGAACCGCTTCAAGGATAAGTTCAGGTTTTCTGCCAGTAATACCCGCTCTTCCAGTAATTCCCAGAGCGGAACCATGAATAATGACATTTTCAGCAAATGCAACATCAAGTACCCTTTTAACAATGTTTGTACTTACATAGTCAAGTGTAGAAAGCAATGTTGGAAGACCATCTGCATCATAGAACTGCGCTCCAAGTTCCATCAGTTCATCAAGTTTATCCCCGTTGAAACCAACATCACAACCGATTAATGTAGTTCCCGCTTTTTCAGCAGCCTCAGGATTTACAGGAACAGTACCGAATCTTTCAACATCCATCGGCACTTTGCGAATATCAACAAGTTTGTGTGCCTCAAGCGCATTGGCTTCAGCCTTTTTATGATCAGCCTTTTTAATTGCCTTATCTGAATATAAATCCAGTGCAGCACCGTTCTTTTTATCGATTTTACCTGAACCCCTTGCCAATGAATCACTTACAACACCCGCAAGACCAAGGAAGTTGCCAACAGTATTAGCATACGGTTCGTTATCATTTACTATACGTCCAGCCAATGTTGAACCGAAATCCAGTGACACACAGGGATTTCTGTAATCCACATCAGTCCATTTGGCACCCAATTTAATTCCGGCAGTAACAAGTTCCCCCTCCATCTCATTAGCAACAGTTTCCTTACCTTCAGGAGGAACAACACTGACAACCGCACCGTCAAACATAATATTTTCCAGAAGCGAATGTCTCTGCAACCTTTCGGGAAGCTGAGAAATACTCATTGCAGGAGACATTTTACGAGGCGGAATGTCTGCTTCAAGACAGCCGTCAGCCAATGCAATAATAAGCTGACCTGCCTCTTCAGCAGTTGCAAAACCGGCAGTTACACCGGTAGATCTGACAACAAAATCCAAATCCTCATCCTTATCAACCTGACATTTCTTTAAAGACTGTAAAACTGTATCCCTGATAAGTTCAGTTACAGCTTCTTTGGAAAGTTCAATTCCCCAAACTGTTTTACCGAAAACCTCCTCATTAGGTTTAGGCGGACGAATATCACGAGTCATTTTAACGGTTTTATTCAGCAAATAAGACTCACTTGTGTTCAAATTGGTAGCCATAACAATAGATTTAGTTGTAGTGTTACCTAATTCAACAGAAGCAGTTACATAAAAAGTGTCCGGCTTTTGAACAGCACCAGGACTTGCAGGACCTGCCCTTTGAGCTCTTAAAGTGGCAAGATTACCAGTTTTAGAATGAGCAATAACAGGTTTAGGACCTCTATTAAAAATTTTACTTAAAAAAGACATATTATAACCTCAATTACAATTAAGTTATAATATCTTTTTATAATAATATAAATTTTGTTAAAATGATTTTAAAAAAAAGTTGCAAATAAAATAAAAAAAAAGATTAGATGAAATGAATCATCTAATCGGGACCCTATATATCTATAATAATTTGTTAATTGGGTGTTCTTCTACAGGTTCGGTACCGATATCTTTTGCTGCTTCAGCAA
>CACYBU010000176.1 GCA_902772665.1 uncultured Methanobrevibacter sp.
CAAGATTAAATCAAAGAAGAAGATCCCAAATAATTTTATATGTAGTTATAGCAATATTTTTAATAATTTGGGCATATATGACCTTCGTAAAATAGGGATTTAAATGATAATAACTTCATCAAACACTTTGGAAAATAAAGAAATCATAGATTACAAAGGATTGGTTACAGGAGAATCCCTGATTGGTGCCAATATATATAAAGATTTGTTTTCAGGAGTTCGTGATGTAGTTGGGGGGAGAACCTCCCGTTATGAAGAAGAATTGGAAAGAGCCCGTGACATTGCCTTTGGAAGTATGAAAGAAAAAGCCGAAAGTCTGGGGGCGAATGCCATTATCGGCCTTAAGATTTCATATGACAATCTCGGAGGCACAATGGGAAATACAATTCTTGTAACTGCATACGGCACAGCAATAAAATTTGAGTAGTATGAGACCCATAAAAGAAGACATTGATTTGAAGCACATTTCAAAAACCGTTTTTTGTATCTCAATAGGTACCGCAGCAGGAATTATAGTCTATGGTATTTTCCTATTTTTCAAAATTGCCATATTCGGATGGAACCTAGGACTTATTTTTGCACCTCTCAGTGCAGGATATGTTGAAACAGTAATCTCCAGAAAAATTTTAGGAAAATCAAGTGGAGCCATAAGTGCATTCATACTTTTTATCTATACAACATTCTACAGTTTTATCTTGAAAAATCCTACACTTGGAATAAATTTAATTACAGCAGGATCAATCCTTGTTATTCTCCAGTCAGCATTTCCGACACTTGTGAATTATCTTATTATGGTGATTCTTGGTGCAATTGCATCCAATATAAAATGGACAATAAGAAATGCCAGAAGAAGGATAAAAACATCTGTTAAAGATAATGTTAAATGGAAAACACATGATGAAGAAGCTGCTACACCTTATTTTGACGAAGCTGAAAGTAACCGGAAATTAAACAGTCAGGGTTTCTATTTTATTACAAGTACCGATATGCGGGACATACCCTATAAAAATATTGGAATTTATCAAAGTGAAGTCATCATTGAAAATGAGGATGACATCAGTGTGAAACGTGAAATAGTTGAGGAAAAACGTTTAATCAGTATTAAAAAGGGAAAAGATGAATGCTTAATAAAACTGATTAATCTTATTAAAGAAAATGGAGGAAACGGTATTTTAGATTTGGGAATCGAATACGGATTAATAGGAATGAAAGGAGACAACATTCATATTATTGCCACTGGAATGGGCATTTATATTGAATGAAAAAACTATTTTTAAAATAAAGCAAAAGATTTATACTATTTAAATAGTTATATCAATTAACTATATTACCAGAAACCATCATCAAAGAATGCTTTAACAAGAGATTCAAAGGAGAATATAAGATGAAAGAAGTATCACAAGAAATGTTTGAATACATTAACCGACAGCTGGATAAAATCGAAAAACAGTACAATATTAAAATATTATACTGTGTTGAAGCGGGCAGCCGTGGCTGGGGTTTTTCAAATGAAGAATCTGATTATGATATAAGATTCATCTTTAAAAGGCCTTTAAATGACTATTTTACAATTAACCTGAAAAATGACACAATTGATTATTTTGATGGTGATTTGGACTTTGTCGGCTGGGATATCCGGAAAGCCCTGCATCTTCACTGGAAAAACAATCCAAACCTGAGGGAGTGGATGAAACAGAAGATTGTATATCGGGGAAATTGTGAATTTTTAAATAACCTGCCTTCATTCAGTCCTGTTACCCTGAAATACCATTATGGAAGCCTTGCCTATAATAACTGGACGAGATATGTTGTCGGAGAAGAAAATGAGATGAATAAAAAGGTGACCAAAAGATATATGTATGCCATCAGATGCATACTGGCAGGGATTTTAATTGATGAAGGCAAGGACGCTCCGATTCAGATTGATGAACTGATGAAATGCTTCATTGACCGTGATCAAATAGGTACACGTTTATATGCAGACATATTAATGCTGACCAGTTATTACAAAAGCAATTGCCTGAAAAATAAGCCTGACGAGCGAGCAATTGAAAACATAACCACATTCATTACTGCATATATCGAAATAATGAAAGCGGACAAACCGAAAATGGAAGAGTTAAGTGATATTGAAATATACAATGAAAGGTTTAGGAAAATAGTTTTAGAATAAGATGTTTTGCACTTTTCAAACTGTTTTAATCATTTCATTTCATTTAATCTCTTTTTGAAATGGTCATTCTTACTGCAGTTGCTGATGGCTTTTTTCAAAATCACCATTTCACCTTCAACGTCACCCTGTTTTTGATAAATCTCAATAAGTGCTTCATAGGCTTTTTGAGAATCAGGTAATGTGAAAATAACCTGATTGTAAAGTTCGATAGCTTCATCAAATTTACCTAAATCCATCAGGTAGTTAGCTTCATTCATTATATGAGATACGTTTTTTAATTTTCCTTCGTCTTTTTTCGGTTTGATTTTACCTTCAACATTTTTTAATTTATCGAAAATTTCTTCGGCCACTTGACTGTCAAAATTTTCTCCAACTTTTCTTTCTTCACTCATTACTATCCCCTACGGTAAAATTCCAAGCATTTTTAATGCCATGTACAGTACAAGTATTGAAAATATAATCTTTAACTTCTTTTGAGGAACTTTATGGGCAAATTTTGCACCTACTGATGCCAGTGGAACTGAAAAAGCAGCGATTAATGCGAAATTAATGAGACTTACATAACCTATTGAATATGGAAATGTGCTGACTCCCCAACCTGAAATCATATAGGATAAAAATCCTCCGATTGCCGTTAGGCAAATGAAAATCGATGATGTTCCTATTGCTTCTATCATTGAAAATCCGAGAAGTGCAGTTAATATGGCTATTAAAAATACTCCTCCGCCAACACCCAAAAGTCCTGATGAAAATCCCACAAGAAAACCAATAATTCCGGCAGTGATTAGATTAAATGGTATTTTAGCATCTTCTCTTTCCTTATTGATGTTGATAATATTGTTAAGTGTAATGAACAATAACAGAAGACCGAATATTATTTCCAATACTCCTGAAGGCAATGATGATGCTACAAAGCCTCCTATAATGCCTCCGATCATTCCAAATATACCCAATCGGATTCCTGATTGTATAATATTATTCATTGTTCTGGTGTGTTTGTATGCTCCGCTCAGTGATGTCGGAACAACGATGGCCAGACTTGTGCCAAATGATATTAATATTGCCAAATCAGGTTCAACGCCAATGTATTTTAATAAAAAGTATTGCAGAGGTACGATTAAAAATCCTCCTCCAACGCCTAAAAGCCCTGATGCAAAACCTGCACATATTCCGATCAGCATTAATCCTATGAGATATTCTATTGGAAACATAACAATTAAAATATTGTATGTTTATTATAAATATTACTTATCATTTGCTCCCGGTGAGATTTTTTATTAATCAAAAAAAATAAAGTGGCAAACATGATAAATTAACGAGCTACTGAAAAATTTATTTATCATATGAAATCACTCAAAATAAACATATAAAACCTGCTATTATGTATTGAAGATTTATTGTTCATAATTTCAAATGGAAATTCGTGATTTAGTAATGGAAGCAGAATATGAAGAAAGTAAAATAATAAACTGGAAACACAGCAAGCTTAAAAGCAGACTATTGGAATTCAGACACTATCTGTTAGGAAATATTCTCTAAACATAAAAAAATCAATTATGATAACTATCATCCGATTCTACAAATTCTATGACATTGAAATATAAGATTTGCCGAAAATGAACGAAAAGTCAATACAAAAACCGCAGCCGATTTATTTCAACGACTTGCCTGACAAAGCCATCATAAGGGAAGCTGTAGCTATTGCAAATCCAGTTATGAAAGCCATTATTCTGTTTATCTGCTCAAGCGGATGTGCAATGGTCAAAATATTAAGCCTGACCATTCATGACTACCTCAATGCATTGTCCAAATATCTGCCAGGGCGAAACATAGGCATATTCGAGATTATTGATTTGATTAGTGACAATGACAATATAGTTCCCACATTCAATGTCGGAAGAAAAAACATGTTTCATGATTAATCCTGAAGACCTGAAATATGAAAATACCAATCATCTGCCTGCCGTTACCATTAATGAAGTGGTTAAAAAGTTATCCACCAAATTACCTGAATTCATACAGATGGAAAATGAGAACAAAACATTAAAATCAGTGGGTGAAATGAGAAAAGGAAATGGATAGTGTGAAACAATTCAAAAAGGAACTGCTTGGTATTAAAGAAAGAATAGAGATTATATTATTAATTAGTTATAAAGATATTTGACTCTGTTGAATGCCGCTATGTTAACATTTCATCTAAAGCCCCAGTACTTATTTTTCAGTAGTAAAAACACCAAAAAACTCATTTTCCACCACCAATGAAATTTTTAGAAGGCATTTCTCAATATTATTAATAAGATAATAAATACAAATCATGATACAATCTAAAACAATGTAATCCCATTAAAAAGTAATAATGTAAAAAATATTAAACAAAATCCATGATAAACTCTTTAAAAACATCATCGTTGATTGCTTTTGCCATTGAATAATGATAAGGATACAATCTGGTCAATGCTTTAAAAGGTCCAATCATTTTAGCCATATGCACATTGGATTTATTTTTATATGGATGATTTAAAAATTTGTCTGTTTTGGAAACCAGATAAAAGTTTTTCTTAATGTTAAATAAATAATTTCGGGAGAATTCATCGTCATAAATTGTTTTGAACAATTTAAAATAAATATCAATTAATGAAATTGATTCATAAGGTTTAGCCCTTAAAGAGACGTTATATCTGTCGACCAGATATTTATGGAATTTACTTTTATGGACATCAGTTGTTTCATCATTTATAAAACAGTCATGTTCACATTCATTCATTTTAGACAAGCATTCCTCCAGCCAGTATTTGGACATTTTCAAATCCTTATCAACACCATAATCCACATTTTTAAATTCAATGAAATGGAAAATCAGTTCATCATCTATATTGGATATGAATAATGCATCGGCAGTTGCAAAATCATTTCCCCTATATTTTCTATCCGTTTTTTGTATTTTATTGGCCATTTCATCCAAATCAATCATTTGAATATCGAATTCGAAAAGAGGATTGTCTTGAGATGTTTTTGCCAATTTTTCAACGGATTTGCCAAAATTTTCATTTAAAAATTCTATAAAATCTTCCATGAGCAGATCCTCCTTAAAAGATGCCTCTTTTCATATTGTCTGCACGAACTTTATTTATTGTGTCATAGGGATCTCCCAAATTGTTATATAAAATAACAAGATCATCCCTATCAATTTCCTCAAAATCAAATTTACCATCTTCTTTTTCGCAGGACAAATAAAATTGAGTTTCATCGACAAGATCGTGGTTTGCAGAATAAACCTCCAAAGCTTCAATGAACTGAGGACTATGGGAATTGATAAATACTGATATGTTTAGTTCCTTAATCAATAATGCAAGTATTTCTGCAAACTTTACTTGCCATTCAGGATGAATATTAACTTCAGGTTCATCCATTATGATAAATGAATTTTCATTCAACACCCTGTTTGATAGCAACATTTGTAGAATCCCCAATTGTTTAACTCCAGATGCAGTATCATTCATTGAATAATTATCATCATCTTTTTTAAATTTGAATTCACGATTGTCATCATCGAAATAAATGTATCCACCGATTAATAATGAAATTTTCTTTGAAAATTCCTCTAATTTTTGATTAAACAAGTCATCATAAACATCATCTGTATTTTTAGGTGAATATAATGCTTGAGATAATGATCTTAAATGATATGGCTGCTTTTTTAGAATGATACTATTTTCCACAGCAGTTGAATTGAAGATGGATGGAGAGTCAATATATATTATATTATTAATATTAAAGCAATTTGAATCGCCTTCATCAATCTTGAATCCCCATTTTGATTCATCAAAATCAAGTTTATATAAGAAATTGCAATCATCCTGTTTTCCATGAAAAGTTACATCAGGATTGTTAAGTTTCAAATCGCTGATCCTGAATTCAGATTCCAATAATGTATTGCTTACATCGAAAAACTTCCTATGATCCACATTGTTTATTTCCAAAACTGATTCCAATGTGGTTAATTTTTTAATGAAATTTTCTTTATTGCTTATTTGAGAATCATTTATGATTTTTTTTAATGGAGCAATATGCTTCTTGAGTTTGGTGTTATATTCCATATCAGTTAACTTAGGAAATTTATCATATAGATTCCGTAACTTATCTGAAGTTTCAAGATCAAACTCGACTTCTAAATCCAAACTACTCCTGATTTTAATAAATCGTTCATAGATGCTCAAATTCGCCAAATAATCTTTTTCATCTGAAGTGGATGTTAAAAAACAATATAATAATTTGCTTGAGGTTGTTTTTCCACTTCCGTTAATGCCTGCAATAACATTAAGCTTTTTCAGTTCAATACGAGCATTAAGTATTGGTCCAAAATTATTTATATCCAAAATCATATTTGACAATTTAGTCACCTTTGAGTTATTTAAGTATAGTCACAGACATTAAAATTTAAAATTGTTATTCAAATCAAATTTTATTTTATCCAATTTGAAGAACAAATTAAACTTTATTGAA
>CACYBU010000177.1 GCA_902772665.1 uncultured Methanobrevibacter sp.
ATCTCATGCCACGATTTCTTTTCAACATCTGCGGTTCATCTAATTCATAGACTCTTAAAATCCAGATTTGTGCTGGTTTAGAACCAAGATAATCTTTAACATGGTCACGAGTCCAGATGTGATATTTGTTAAATGCTCCAATTCTTGTTGAAGGTTTTTCAATAACTTCTTCAACAGTTGCATAATATTTTACTTCATAAGCATCGTCACCATTTGGCAACAAATTATTTTTAGCAAATTCTTTATCTTGGAATGAATCTAAAACATTATCCTTAAGTGCGTAGCAACTGTTGGGTAAAGTAGGAATTCTTTTAATGTTGTACCATATTTTCTTATTAGTATGGTTTGTTTTCCTTGTCCTAATGCTTCGATAGTTGCGTTCCATTCGTTTAAACATTTTGTTATTTCACTCATGCTTGTTCACCTTGTTGTTCATATACATAATCAAGTAAATCATTCTTTAATCTTTCTTTTAGTTGTGTGTTGGTGTTTATTTTATTGTAAAATGTTTCATTACTGTTAAATATCTTTACTAATTCTCTTTCAAAGAATTTTCCAAATATTGCAGCTACATTTTCTTTTGGATTGTTTTTTACTTTGACCATGAATTCATCGTCAGATAGTATGTTATTTGTGATTTGTGTGATGAATAATTTATCTTCATCAGTAAAGTCAGTTCCGAAGGCATCATTTAATGCTTGAATAATCTGTGATAATTTATTAAATTCCTCTGGTCGGTATCCTGGATCTGTTGGAGACATTGGTTTTAATGCACCTTCCCCTTCACCTAATGGTATTGCACCACCTTCGTCATGAGTATCAATTTTATAGGAATCCATGTCCACATCTTCCAATACAGTAAATGGTAAAGGATTATTTATAGTTGGAATTGCTTTAGATAAGAATTTAAGATAGATGAATAATTTTTCCAAACTTAAATCACTGAATGGTAGCAGTTGCGCCATAAATGAATATATGCTTTGAAATCTTCTGATTTTTTTCTTAAACAGCACTTGATCTTCTTTATCTCTGCCTTTAAATCTTTTGACAGGTTCAGATAATAAGTTATGCAAATCAGCTTGAGGAACACCTTTCTGATATGCTTTAACAAATTCTTCAACTTCCTCTTCATCAAATAAGTAGAAATCATAAATGTTTTCTTGCAAATCATAAAGTTTATGATAATCCGTTTCTTCTGTCAGGGATGTTTCACTATAATATGGTTCAAATGCTTTACGTATAGTTTCTGTATCATTTGCAAAATCAATAATTAAAGTTTCATTTTTATGTGGAGCAATCCTATTTAATCTTGATAATGTTTGTACTGCTGCAACACCATTTAATTTCTTATCCACATACATTGTCTGAAGCAATGGCTCATCAAAACCAGTCTGAAACTTATTGGCAACAATTAAAATCTTATAATCATCACCTTTAAAAGCTTCCTTAACAGATTTATCTGTATCATTAATGTTGGATTCAGTGTAATCTATGGTGTCATGCTTGATTGTTCCTGTAAATGCGGCCAGTGTTTTGATTGGTAATTTTTTATCTTTAATTTGTCTGTCAAATTCAAGTTTGTACAGTACTGCTTCTCTACGTCCACTTGTAACCAGCATGGCTTTGGCTGTGCCTTTGATTTTGTGTCTGGTTGAATTCATAAAGTGATCAAGCATGATTTCAGTTTTTTCATGAATTGCATGAGGGTGCAGTTCAACAAATCTTCTTAAAACCTTCTTAGCTTTCTCTTCACTAAATTCCGGATCATCTTCAATAGTTTTAACAAGTTTGAAATAAGTCGGGTATGTTAAATAATTTTGAACAACATCAAGAATGAACCCTTCTTCAATAGCCTGTTTCATACTATACAGGTGGTGAGGCCTGAAATCACCAAAGGTGGGATCTTTGTATCCGAACATTTCCAATGTCTTGGCCTTAGGAGTAGCAGTAAAAGCAAAAAACGATAAGTTTGGAGTTTTTCTTCTTTTTTCCATTAATCTTAATAATTCTTCATCATATTCATCCTCTGCTTCATCTAAAACATCCTGTTCAGCTTCACTTATAGTTAAACCTATCTTGACATTTTCTGCATGAGAACCGGACTGTGAAGAATGCGCCTCATCAACAATAATAGCATAATTCCTGTTTTCAACATCACCAATTTCATCCAAAATATAAGAAAACTTATGTATTGTAGTAACAACAATGTTGGTTCCTGATTTAATGGCTTCAGCCAGTTGCTTGGAATTTTTATCTATTTTTTCCACAACACCTTGCTTTTTCTCAATAGCCTTAACCTGCTCTTGCAATTGAGCATCAATAACTTTCCTGTCAGATATTACAATAACCATGTCATAGATTCTTTTGTTGTTGGCATCAAATTTGTTTAACAATCCATGAGCCAACCAAGCTATTGTTTTAGTTTTACCTGAACCAGCACTATGCTGAATTAAATAGTTATGACCAGGAACAGGATTGTTTAACAAAGTATTCACACAATCTAACTGGTGGAAACGTGGAAAGATTACAATATCCTCTTCTTCAAAAATAAAATTATTAATCAACCTTGACAACTGATTCTTTTGCAATATCTCAGTATATAAGTAAGATGTTTTATAGTAACCTTCGACTTCAGGATTTTCAATATTTTTATTAAATGGTAAAAATCTTGTTTTAGAACCAGCAAGTTTAGTTGCCATATAGATTTTTTCATTACTCATGGCAAAATGCACAAGACAATTTTTAAATAACTGCTCTCTAGGGTCACGATCATTTTTATACTGCTTAATAGCATTCTCCACACCTTGAGAAAAAGTATCTTTAAGTTCAATAGTAGAAATTGGAATACCATTAATAAAAATAACTAAATCAAGTCTATTACCCTTTTCCTTATTTTCATATTCCAACTCATCAATAACAGAAAAAAATGTTTTGATTAAATTTAGCTTTCAATTCTGGATTTAAATTGTTATTGGGTATGGGATAGAACAAATCAAATTTAGTTCCAGCATCTCTAAAACCATTTCTTAAAACATAGATAGTACCATGCTTATTGATTTGAGTAACCAATCTTTTGATAAAGTTATATCCCGCATTATTAGGATTATGTTTTGCAAACTTTTTCCAAGATTTAGGTTGTGTTGCTTGAACATATTCTAACACTAATTCCACATCCAAACAAGAAACAACATTGTAATCTTTAGTTGTTCTTTTAACATAACCAGTACTAGTTAAATAATTAATAATATCTTGTTGAAAACCTTTTTCTGAAGTATCTGAACTCATATTTCCTCACCTCTAACGTCAATTTTGCCTGTAACAACATGATGAATCAAAGAAGTTTTATATTCATCTAAAAGTTTAATATTCTCTTTAACTTTTGAAATAATGCTATCAATTTTTAAAGTTTCATTATCCAAATATGCAATAACTTGTTTTTGTTCATTAATAGGAGGATAACATATTAAAAAGTCTTCCAACATGGGTAATCTTACAGAATCAACTGTTGATTTAGCACTACCTTTTTCTATTTCAATGCTAAATAAAGAAGACATATAATAATAAATAAACTTAGGCACTACATGTTTGAAATTGTGGAAGTTGTATACTCTTTGATGATAATCAAATTTACCTGTAGCATAATGAAATACTTTTCCTGCTCCAACACCATCCCTCGCCATTAAAACAGCCTCACCATCAAATGAATAGGTATCAATTCTTTCAACAATAGGTGAACGAACATAAAATGGATATTTTCCATCAGGATTTCTATTAACAGTGTCTTTATCTCCAGTTTTTATATTACACAAAAATTTTAAACGCACTATTTTATTATTCTTAGGAATATTGCCTATTATATCAACACCAGAATCTTTCATTGGAACATCTGGATTTAAACCTTTAGTAACTAATTGATTAATTAAAGCAACTCTTTTTTCCTCAAGTAAATCAATAAGTTCTTTGTTTTTTGCAATTGTTGCATCGATTTTAGTAACTTTTGTATCAAGAAAGTTTACCATTTGTTTTTGTAAAGTTAAATTTGAAGGAATTATGAAATCAACTTTATCTAATATGTCTTGACTAATTCCTCCTTGTGCTGATCCAGTTTCTGTTAATTTAATTTGGGTAAAACCAATATGGCTAGATATAAGGTAATATAATAATTTTGGCAATACAATATTATTGTGCCTTACAATGAATACATGCTCATTAACTGCCATTTTTTGAACTAAATTGTCTACAAATGCAGTTTTACCAATAGTTGCACCATCTTTAACCAATAACACATCATTTTCTTGAATTTTTCCTTTATTCATACTATTGTAAAAATCTTCAGATATGTATCTATTATTAGTTAAATTTAATGTGCCTTCCCAGTTAATATGTTCTCCACCAAGACTGAATGCATATGTAGTATCATCAAAATCTTTTCTCTTTCCTGATTCTAAAGATGAAGTAATATATTTTAATTTATAAATATTCCAATCTAAAGGCATTAGTTCAAAAAAATGATTATCAATGTTTATATATTTTTCATAAGTTTTGTAAGTCATTTTTAATCATCCTTAAGTAATTTTTGTATTTCTGCAGTTACTTTATTTATATCTGCTTCAATATCTTCCAATGACCTTGGTGGTTCATATACATAGAAATTTTGTGTGAAATTAATTTCATATCCTACTTTGTTCTTTTTAGTGTCATACCAAGCATCAGAGTAGTATTTAAGTACTTCTTCTTCAAAGTAATCATCAATATTTTGTACTAATGGTATTTTTTCTGTATCACGTAGGTTACTGTCTGCTTTAGGTTTACCCTTCTTATCAGTGACATATTCTGCTGTCTCATCATGTTCTGATAGTTTTTCAATCAAGTTTTTGATGAATGCTGGTTTAAGGTCAAATTGATTTAATGCATGTTTGACTTTAGCCTCGAAGGTATCCTAATCAGTATATAAATCATCACCTATTGTTAGTAATGCTTTTTTAATGGCTTCCTGTTGCTTTTTACCTTCAGTTTCTTCTGCCATTTTTGTTTCTAAGTCTTTGCTTTTACTTTCTGCTAGTTTTTTGAATGCTGAATATGAGTATAAGTTTTCAAGTTTTTCAGGTGTTACTTGATAATTTAATTGCATTGGTCTTTCTACAGTGATTTTTGTGTAACCGAAATCTTCATTGTAGAAAATTTTGACCTTATCTGATTCAGTAAATTCTTTGTATGTATTGATTATTTTTGTTATGGATTTTTCAGGAATTGTGTGTCTTTTGTTTCCAAGCAATTTTCTCATTCCGGTATATTCTTCACGTGCATCTATTAGTTGTACTTTTCCTTTTCTTTGTGGTGTTTTTTCATTGGTTAGTATCCATACGTATGTTCCGATTCCTGTGTTGAAAAATAGCTGGTCAGGTAATGCAATTAAAGCTTCCAAGTAATCATTTTCAAATATTCATTTTCTGATGTTGCTTTCACCGGATCCTGTATCTCCTGTAAATAGTGGTGATCCATTTGTAATTACTGCTATTCTTGATTTGCCGTTAGTTTTCATTTTTGATATCATATGTTGAATAAACAGTAGTTGCCCATCTGATTTACGAGGCAATCCTGCTCCGAATCTTCCGTCAAATCCAAGTTCGGCTTCAGCATCTACTGCTTGTTTGTCTTGTTCCCAGTCACGACCGTATGGTGGATTGGAAATCATATAATCGAATTTATTTGAGTTTAATTGGTCATTTGATAATGTGCTTGATGGTCCTTTAATGTTATCTGAGTCTTCTCCTTTCATTAGCATGTCTGCTTTACATATTGCATAAATTTCGTCATTTATTTCCTGACCATATAATACAACTTCTACATCAGGGTTGCTTTTTGTGATAAATTCTTGACAGCTGGTTAGCATTCCTCCGGTTCCACATGCAGGGTCATAGACAAGTTTTATGCTTCCTGAGGTTTCTTCTTCTCCGACAAATAGTAATTCTGTCATTAGTTTTACCACGTCTCTTGGTGTGAAGTGCTCTCCTGCTTCTTCGTTTGATGTTTCTGAGAATTTGCGTATGAGTTCTTAGAATATTGTTCCCATGTCGTGGTTGGATATGTTTTTAGGTGATAAATCAAGTGTTGTTTCATTGAACTTTTTAATTAATAAGTATAGGAGATTTGCTTTGGATAGTTTTGCAATCTGTTTTTCAATATCGAAGTTTTCAAGGATATCGGTTACATTTTTGCTGAAACTGTTAATGTAGAATTTGATGTTTTCTTCTATGTTGTCTGGATCTGGTAGCAATGTTTTAAAATCAAAGCGTGAATAGTTGTAGAATCCAAGTTGGTGTCCATTTTCATCAACGGCTTTTGCATTTAATATGGGTGCGATGAATTCTGTCTTGTTTTTGTTAGCTTCGTATGTGTCAACTACTTCATTTTTTGAGTATTCAAGCACGCTGTCAAATCGTTTGAGTACAGTGAATGGTAGGATTACTTTTTGATATTCATTTCGTTTGTATGCTCCTCTCAGCACTGAATCTGCTATTGCCCATATGAAACCTGATATTTCACTTATGTTTGTCATATTTTTATCACCTTTTATAATATAATATCTATGTTTGTGGTTAACAGGTTATAATGTTTATGATAACAAAAATTTCACATTCCCTGCAATATTGATAAATCAGTGTTATTTTTTAAATCTGCTGCAATATTAATATTAAATTAACCAAATACTTATATATTATCTAGTTTAACATATTTTATGGGTAATACTATGAGTATTGAAGACTGTAAGCAAATAATACTTGATAATTTCAGGGACATTAAATTGGAAAAAGATTATGCACAGCTCCAGTTAGCATTGTTTCAGGTTGAAGAGCTGATTTCATATTATGAAAAACTTATTGATCTTCAAAAAGAATTACAATCAAAGTATTGTCGAGCTATTAATCATATGGAAGATATTGATTTGATTGATGATTATGATTATGTTGGATTGCATCAAAAAAGGGAGTCGGAAATATCTTTATGGAAACATGAGCTTGAAATACTTGCTGAATACAAGTATCATATTAACCGGATTATTCATGATATTGAGGATGGAACTGCGGCGAGGGCACTTGCTGATCAGGAAAAAGAATTCTTTAAGTAGGTCTTACTTTAATTCAATTTTAACTGGATAAGTAAAGATTGGTGGTTTTTTAGCTGATGTGTATAATACTGAAAACAGACAATCTCAGTGAAAACAACATTGTCAAAAAAAAAATAAAATGCAAATTCAAAAGAATTTCAGATGCATTTGCCTACACTATAAACCGTGCTGAAGGGTGGATAAAAAACCATCAACCATGATTATCGTTCATTTAAAAAATAGTAATGAACCCCTCAAACACTAAAAAATCCATCTCTCTTCCTATTAAAATTTAAAAAATTAACATTATGCTCTAATAAAAGAACATTGAAATAAATTTATATCTAAATAAAATAAAATCACCATTACTAAAATTAAGACTTAACCCACATACATCAATATTTAAATATTTTTAAATTAATACTATTACGTATATTATTGTTTTTAGGCTTAATCTCATTTAATGAGGCATGATTAAAAACAATCATAAACTAACGAGTTGATAAAATATGAAATTCAAAAATCTAATGCTAATAACGTTATTGTTGTTGGCAGTTTTAACAATTGGTGCTGTAAGCGCAACAGAAGATGTTGGTGCACTTACAGTCGATGACACTGGAGATGAAACGATTGTTGAAGCTCCTGTTGATGAAAAAGTGGTCGAAACTCCGACAGCAGATGAAGATGTGGTTGGGGTTGAAGAAATCAGTGATGATTTAAACACTCCTGATACTGATTTAAATAACATTAATGGTTTGACTCCTGAAGATTTTAATGTAACTTTCCCAAATACTGAATTTGACATTGATAAAGGAGATCCAGTAGTAATAACATATTTCACTCCAGATGGAATAACCCAATATTCATCAGATATTGTAATCTATTACGGTGATGGTGATTTTGACCGTTATGTTATTCAAATGGAATTGAATGACGTGGGCACATACAAAAACATCACCTGGGGAGAAATGTATATAATGGATGTAGGTGTTTACAATCTTACAGTTTATTATAGCATAGGTCTAACAGATTTCTTAGAATTGGGAAGTGCTATCGTAAATGTATCTGACAACCATGAATACACTGCCGAGGATATAATACATATTTATAGTCCTGTTAGCACAGACACAGGCTTTGATGAGGATTGTTTAGCCGATATTTATGATGAGGAAATCGGAGGCCTTGACGGTGTTGTGAATGCTTATGCAAACGGCACTCAAATATATTCCAAATCATATTCTAAATCTAACAGAGGAGGACCTATACATGCAAAAGATTTGGCAGGTTATTTCAATGGTGTATATGACATCAAAATTGAGTACAAAAGAACTGATGGAAAAGTATTCACTTTAAATAAAAATGTTTACTTTGATGATGTGGTTGGTGGAGAATCAATTTCAACTATAATTGCAGTTAAACCGGCATCAGTTTCAATGGCTTACGGCGCAAACAAGGTTCTGGTAGCTACATTAACAGACTCCAATGGAAGTCCTATCAAAGGTGAATTGGTATATATTAGTGTTATGGGAATTTCTTATCCTATAATGACAGATAATAATGGTCAGGTCAAACAATCATTAAGCAGTTTGCCTCCTAAAACCTCTCATATTGTAACATTCACATTCAAAGAGACTGCACCTTACAAAGAATCATCCGGCAAAGCCGAAGTCAAAGTTACAAAAGCAGCTACAAAATCAATTGCTTCTAATAAGGCCTTTAAAAAATTAGTTAAAACCAAAAAATACACTGTTACTTTAAAGACCAGTGAAAACAAGGCAATAAATGGTGTAAATGTAAAATTGACTGTTAATAAAAAAACCTACACTTTAAAAACCAACAGTAAAGGTCAAGCATTATTTAAAATTACCAATCTGAAGAAAAAAGGTACTTTTAAAGCTACAGTTAAATTTACAGGCAATTCATACTACAAAGCCTCATCTAAAACTGCTAAAATTACAATAAAGTAGATAATTTAATTATCTACTTCAATTCTTTTATTTTTTGCATTGTATTTTTTCATTTTTCCTATCAGGTTATCTTTTAAATCATTCATATTCATGTATTAAACATAGACTTTTTTTAAGTTTTCGTGAATGATATTCACTAAATAATAGAATATTTAAATATTTTCAAGTCAATAACATTAGTTATAGGTTGTTTAATTCATTAAATCTATAATGATTTATGATTAAATATTATGTTATATAACAAAAACGAGTTGAAAATTATGAAATTTAAAAAGATAATGCTAATAGCATTATTGTTATTGGCTGTTTTAACAATTGGGACTGTAAGTGCAACCGAAGATGTTGATACACTTGCAGTCGACGACACTGGAGACGAAACGATTGTTGAGGCTCCGGTAGATGAAGATGCAACACAAACGGCTGTTGCGGATGAGGATATTGTAGAAGCTGAACAAAACACTGACACTTTAGCTAGCCCTTATGCAAATTTTAATGATGAGGTCTATAGTGAATATCACTCCGTGTGCTCTATTTCTGATTATAGCAATGGAATCAATGGTACTGTGAGCCTTTTTGCTAATGACACTCAAGTATATGAGCAAGAAATTGCAGGAGAGGAGTTTGTATCTATAATGGCAAAAGATATAATCGGCAGTTTTTATGGTACTTATAACATGAAAGTTATCTACAATGGAACTGATGGAACAAACTATGAAAAGGAAGGAACAGTTACTTTTACCAAAGCCATTATTAATAAAGTATGGACTCCAGATGACTTTAAAGTTACTTTCCTAACTAGTGAAATTGATATAGATAAGGGTGATTCAGTAATCATAACCTATTTCTGCCCTGAAGGTATTAAAGAACATTCATCAAATCTTTATGTCTATTATGGTGATGGTAAGATTGATTATCATGCTATTAACATGGAATTAGCTGATGTAGGCACCTACAAAAACATCACATGGGGAAGTTTATATGTCTATAATACAGGTGTTTATAATCTAAGTGTGCGCTATAGTGAAGACGGGGAGAACTTTTTGGAGTTGGGAAATGCTACCATAATTGTAACTGACAATCATGTCTATTCTAGTGAAGATATAATAAGCATTTATAACTATGTTGGCACTGGTGTTGATGAAGATTGTTTGGCTGACATTTATGATGGAGAAATTGAAGGTCTTGACGGTGTTGTGACCGCTTATGCAAATGGCACTCAAATATATACCAAATCATATTCCAATTATAACAAGGGCGGACCTATACATGCAAAAGATTTAACTACTAATCTCAATGGCATATACAATGTTAAAGTGGAATATAATAGGACTGATGGAAAAGTATTTTCTGTAACTAAAAATGTTTGCTTTGATATTCCTGTAGTGGTTCCCGATACAAGACCCTGGATCCGCTACGATGTTAATGTAAAAGACATTACCTACGGAAATGATGTGTCCGTTACTTTCAGTGAAGAAAATAATCTTCCATATAACGGCACTGTTTCAGTTGAAATTTGGGATTACACTCCAGGGGCATTCCGTAAGGTTGCCTCAATTATAGTGGCTTCAAACAACGGTTCAGGATCTGCCAAATTATCAGGCATAGCTGTAGGAAACTACACTGCTGAAGTAATTTCAAATGATACTGAAATATACAAGGCAGGTTACGGATATAAAGAATTCACAGTCAAAAAGGCACTATCTGAAATTCTATTTTACGACACAGTCATTGATATGGATGCTGGCATTCCTTCTAATCTCACAATAGATTTTGAAAAGGCCAGTGGCATCAATGCACATGTCGACGGTGAAAATGCAACCGTAAATGGCAATTTGATAATGATTCCTGCCTTGAGCATTGGCAATCATACTTTAGTGATTTCCACCATAGCTGATGAAAATCACACTGCTGATACTAAAGAGGTTACACTCAACGTAACAAAACAGAAAGCCAGAGTTATCTTTGACAAAAATATTGTCCTCTATCAGGGCAGTTCCGTTAATGTTACTGTAGAAACCCTGAATGCTTTAGGTTTCAATGCAAGTATAGAAGGTCATCCTGAAGCTTTAAATGTTAATGGTAATGTTTTAACCATTTCAGGTTTAAGTCCAGGCACATATTCATTGTATGTTACTTCCATTGCAGATGAAAATCATCTTGCCGTAACTGAAAAAGCAACAATAACAGTCAAAAGGCTTATAGCAGAAATTGAATTCGGTTCTGATAAAATTGTATTTGATGAAGGATCTTCAGGTTCCATTATCGCTAATGTTTCAAATGGTGGTATTGCTAAAGCTATTATAATTGCTCATACTGAAGCAATTATTAATATAAAAGGTTATAACATTACAGTATCCAATTTGAATGCAGGAAATTATACTTTATCTGTAACTTCAAAACCAAATTCAGGGTACTCTGCCAATATTAAAAGCATTAATGTAATTGTCAATCCCGTGGAAGGAGTTAAGGTTAATTCATCCGTCAGCGTTAGTGATGTTGAGCTAGATTATGGAACTACTAAAAATGTCACTGTTGAAACCATAGGCGCTATCGGATTTACCGCTAAGATTGATGGTGTGGATGCTGAAGTCCATAACAATTATGTTATTGTCCCTGTCCTTGATGAGGGGACACATACTTTAAGCGTTACTACAATTCCTGATGCGAGCCATCTTGCTGTTAGCAAAAATGCTACAATAACTGTTAACAAACTGGCAACTGCCGTAAGTGCATCTGAAATAAGTGTTGTTTATGCAGCTAGCAAAAACATTGTAGTGACTTTAAAAGATGCAAACGGCAATCCTTTAGCAAATAAAAAGGTAGCCATTAAATTCAATAATGTTGACTATTCAGGAACTACCGATAATGATGGAAAGGCTTCCATAATAATTACTAAAACCTCAGTAACTCCTAAAACATACGCTTCAACAATAACATTTGCAGGCGATGGCACTTATGCCAAATCAACAGGCAATGTTAATGTAGTGGTAACTAAGGCAACTCCAAAAATTACCGTTAAGGCAAAAACATTCAAAAAATCAGTTAAAACCAAAAAATACACAATAACTTTAAAGGATAATCTAAATAAAGTCATGAAAAACGCCAAGGTTACCATTAAAGTCAACAAGAAAACATACTCTGCTAAAACCGGTAATAATGGTGTGGCCATATTCAAAATCACCAAGTTGACCAAGAAGGGCAAGTACACTGCAACTGTCACATATACTGGCAGCAAATACTACAACAAAGTGACTAAAAAAGTGAAAATTACAATTAAGTGATTGCTTCGGCGATTGCTTAATTTTTTTTATTTTTTAAAACTATTTTTTCTTATGCAAATCCTCGAGCTGAAGTTGACTATCCCACCACTTCAAAATTTCCTGCTTAATTTCATGCTTCTTTAGCATGCACAGAAACTTAAGACTTTTTAATACTTTTTGTAGTTTTTTTAATACATATTATAACAATGTTATATTTGTGTTGGAGGAG
>CACYBU010000178.1 GCA_902772665.1 uncultured Methanobrevibacter sp.
TGAAACTATTGAAATATTGCCCTCATTGTGCACCATTACACATGACCCCTCTTCGGATGCAATTGCATTGGCTCCACTTATACCTACCGTTGCATTTTTAAGGCGTTTCAACACATCACTTCTGACTGCTCGCATAATCTCTCTGGGTTCGCTAGTGACATTAACGTCGAGTGAATCATTAACTATACGAGCAATTTCATCCACATTTAAGTGTGAAGCAGGACCTGTCGGATGAACAGGTTTGTTGTCTGTTTTTTTAAGTTGTAAAATACGATCCCCCAAATCTGTTTCAACAACCTCAGCATCAATATGGTTTTTTAATCCTATTTCAATTAGTGTATTTGATTTGGCCTTGGCGATAACTTTAGCACCATACTCCTCAATTAACCCACCAATAATTGACAGTGCATCATCTGAGGTTTTTGCAAATCTGCATTCTATGCCGTTTTGTGCAAATGACAGTTCAGTCTGGCTTAAAAGCATTTCATAATTTTTAACTGAAAATTCTTTAATTTTTCCAACACGATTAACCAGCCTTTCAGTTGAAGGACTGTTTTTAATTGAATCCGATCTGGATTTAACTGTATTGAAAGATTTTCTCATGGTTTCAAGTTCACTTTCCTTCATTTAAACCACCATATCTTATTAAAAACTCAGTTAAATCTATGACTTCAATCTCATCATTCTCCAGATTGAGTCTGCAGAAAGGACATGCCGTAACCAGTGTTTTACAACCTGTAGCATTAACTTGATCAATTCTTGATTCTGCCATCTGCGAAGCAATACGATAATAGGCCGACTTTACACCCCCACCGGCACCGCAGCACAGACTCTCCCTGCGAATGTTTTCCATTTCAACAAGATTTGCCACAGATTCTATGACATTTCTCGGTTCGTCAAAAACATTGCAGTGACGTGCTAGATGGCAGGAATCATGGTAAGTAACCTTTAAATTCTGTTTAACCGGATTTAATTTATTGTTTTTGATTAATTCATCCAGAAGCTGTGAAATATGAATTACATCCAATCCTTCATAGTCTTCCTTTAGTGTTTTATAGCATCCCGCACATGAGGTGATAATTTTTTCACCTTTTAAAAACTCTGTGTTTTTTTCAATCTGTTTTTGCGCCTCTTTTTCAAAACCTGTTCTAAGTAAAACTGATCCGCAGCATTTTTCATCTTCATGAATATGATAATCGATGCCTGCAAGAGTCAGCAGTTGTTCAGTTGCCCTAACTATACCCATCTGTTTTTCTCTTGCTGTGCATCCTCTAAAATAAAGCATTATTCGTCCTCTTCATCATCAAGAGCAATTTCATTGTTTAAAGCCACTTCCTTTACGATTTTATTAATCTGCTCGTTTAGTATATCAATTTTATTGAATAATCTGAAAACAATGTAAAACAGTACTACAAATACAACAATAATGATAAAATCCAGTCCACGAGTTATACCAAACAGACTTGCAAAACGTTCACTGTATGTTGGGAATATTGAAAATAAAATGACAAAAAGCCATAGTACAGTCCACAATATTACAGTACCTAAAGACTGTTTTTGTTTTAAATATCTGTAGACAAACCATAATATGGCCAATATTGCCATTATTGGAAATAATATTGAATATAATAACATTTTATCACCTTAAAACTGATGTTTTACCATTTGGATAAGTATTTTAATTGCTTCTTTGACATTTGTTCCTTTAGCCTGAGTTTCAGGAGTATATATTGTCTTAATTGGAACTTCCGCAAAAGGAATGTTATTGTCATTGACTTCACGTATGAATTCTGATGAAATAAGATATCCTCGAGCATTTATCTCAATTTTACTTAAAGATTCAAGAGTTATTGCCCTAAAACCTGTCTGTGAGTCACTTACATCCACCCTATAAAATATTCTTGTTAAAAGATTCATGACAGAATTTGCAAATCTTCTGCTGAAAGGCATGTCTTTCAGTGGCCTTACTCCAATTACCGCCTGAGCCTTTCCGCTGACCAGTGGTTCGATTACATTATCCAAATCATCAGCAGAATGCTGTCCATCTGAGTCCATACTAACAACATATTTTGGATTGAATCTGAAAACCGCATCAAAACCTGTTTGAGTTGCAACACCCACCCCCCGATTAATCATGAGGGAAAATATGTGAATATTATTTGGATATTTTTTTTTGGATTCCATAATGACTTCCAGAGTATTATCTGAAGATCCATCATTAACAATAACCATATTATATCCTTTTTTAGCAATTTCTTCAATAACCGGTTGAATTCTGGTTGCTTCATTATATGCGGGAAGAACAACATATGTTGCCTGTTTATCCTCTTTTGAAATTTCAACACTCATTTTACACCTTACTTATAATGGTCCTGCATCCTTTTTTCCTTCACGCATTCCCATTCCTGCTTCTTTTCTCATTGCTTTTCTATGATACATCATTTTAATTAAGTTTTGTGCATGTTCGCGTGCCCTATTTTCTGCAAGTTTTGCAAGTTCGACTGGGTCTTCTTCTTCATCTTCGTGAACAAATACTTCAAGTATATGAGTATTAGTCATCAGTTGGGCATTGATTAATCCGGTTGATGCTTCATGAGCACACATCTTATCCTTTTGCATTGGTCCAGGCATTCCAAGTGCCATTACAATATCGCAGTTTTCCTCTTCAATAAGGATTTTAGCTGTTACCGGCAAGTCCTTAACACCCGGCACAGTCTCGCGTATAATTTTTAAATCATATGCATTATTTTTTAGCTCGTCTATGGCTGCAGAGGCCATGTCAAATCGAGCAAATGTTGTATCACAGATTCCAATCCTCATGCAAATTCACCTTAAAAAAAGATATGTTTCTAGTTATATAAATGTTTAATTGAAAATCTAGTTTTCAACAAAAAATAGTAAAAAAAAGTAATCAGTTTTTAAGAAGTTTTAAAAACTTATCTTTTGCTTCATCAATAGTTAACGGATAATCATCCTGCATATCAAAACCTTCTTCTTCAAGCTGCTGGAACAACTCTGTAACAATAGGTACTTTTAAATTTGCCTGCTGTAAAATTTCAGGTTTTGCAAAAATCTCTTTAGGAGTGCCTTCACCGATTAACTGACCGTCAACAAGAACAAATACCCTTTGAGCATAATTGGGAACAAGGTCAACTTCATGCGTTGAAATTATAATTGTAATTCCATCATCATTAAGCTCCCTTAACAGTTTTGACAGATCAACCACACCCTGAGGGTCAAGACCTGCTGTCGGTTCATCCAGAACCATGATTTCAGGTTTCATTGCAAGAATACCAGCAATTGCAACCCTTTTCTTTTGACCTCCGCTTAAATGATGCGGTGCTGTCTTTTCATATCCCGTCATCCCAACACGTGCCAAAGCATGTTCAACCCTGTCCTGAACTTCTTCCATAGCCAGTCCCAAGTTGAGAGGTCCGAATGCAACGTCTTCCTCAACAGTCGGAGCAAAAATCTGATCATCAGGATTTTGAAATACTATTCCCACTTTTTGTCTGAATTTAAGTAAGGATTTCTTATCGTATTTTAACTCTTCACCATCAATAAACACCTGTCCTTCATCTGGTTCATAAATACCATTTAGGTGAAGAAATAATGTGGATTTACCGGCACCGTTTTTACCTAAAAGAGCAACCATCTCACCTTTTTCAACTTTCAAACTAACTCCTCTAAGTGCCTGATAATCTGAATTATAAGAATATTTAATATTTTTTACCTCTAACATTTTAATCCTCCTTTTTTCGAGGTTCATAAACCGAGAGTTCACCGGAATATCCTCTTGAATCCAAAGCAAACTGCAATGTTTCACTTTTATCAAGAGACCTTAAAAATATTGTACTTGCAAGAGCACCCAATGATTTGAATGATGTCCAGTAAGAGTTATAACCTAATCTTGAATCCTGTGCCTTTCTCATAGTGTCTATTTCATTTAGGAATATGAATATTGTATTGTACATTAAAAGAGCAATTTCAATTAAAATTTTTGGAACATACATTCTTCTCAAACAGTTTAAAATCTTTGCGATAGGTGTTGTGAGTGCTAAAAATCCCAGACATGGCAAACAAGCCAGTACGCGCATAAATGTATAAACGGCATAATGAAAAGAATCTGCAGTTACTACAATACCGAATATTCCAGTTTCATAAATAACCTGTCCGCTTCCAAAAAACAACAGCAAAAAAATACAGGTTATAACAAGAAAGGCCATCGGAAGTGATAGGAATTTCAAATAAGATTTGAAACTTATTTTCGCAATTGCCAGTATGACAATAGACATTACTATAAAAATGAATACATCGAAATACAGATTATCAAGTGCTAATGTAACAATTAATAATATTACTGTTAAGAATAATTTAAAATAAGGGTTTGTTTCTGTTAATACATTGTGATGTGCAATATAATCCATATCAAATTTCATAAAATCACTAAAAA
>CACYBU010000179.1 GCA_902772665.1 uncultured Methanobrevibacter sp.
TCAAATATATATAATATTAAAAATTCTTATTGGAGATTGTATGTTAATTAAAATTAATGGAGAGGAAATCGAGGTAGCAGATGCTTCAACAATTCAGGATGTGATTGCTGAAACAAATGCACCTTATACTCCAGGAAGTATTATTTGCTTAATAAAAGGTAAAAAAGAACTGGAAAAAAATATTAGCAAGTATAAAATTAAAACAAACAAAGGTTCCATAAGCATTCAGCTGGACGAATCCGATGAGGCAAAACCTCTCGTTGATGTGTGGAAAAATCAGTATGATGAATTCATTAATCTGGATATCAGATGGTCAACTTCAACAGAAGTTGCCATTGGTCCGATTGTCACTGATTTGCAGCCCACTTCCGATGAATTCAGATATTTTGAAGGAGATGTTGTTTTAAGTTTATCTAGCTTTAGTAATGAGTCTACTCATTTAATATTGCTTAAAGAAAATACGACAAATGTGTATAGTGTGCCTCCGCATAACAAGGGTATCTTTGCCAGAGTCATTGGAGGTAAAAAAACATTGGATAATCTGACAGACGATGACCGGGTAACTGGCATTGAACCGATTATTGAAAGAAGCACAACAACAGACATTGCATCAGTATCAGATTTAAGCACAGTTTTAGAGGAAGGAAATGAACTGTATACCTATATTTCATTCAGCATTGATGAAGACTCTCCGGTATGCGTTGAACACATGTTTTCACTTATTAAGGATGGCAGAATTAAGGTTTCATATGACAGTGAATCATTTTTGGGGTTCTATGACCTCGCAGGCATTGACAAACCGAAAGAGGACACTACCTTAAGAAACAGGGGGACAATAACAGTTAGAAACACTGGTGTAGGGGTTGGAAAATTATTTATTTATCGTGAAAATAGGGTGTTGACTCCCAATCACACTACTGTTGGTCAAATTGTTAATGGTATGGAAATTATTGACATTGCAAAGGAAAATGATTTCATAACTGTCAAATCAGAACAGCAAAGACTAATGCTATTGAATAAAACTCAGCGCGAAGCAAGTGAGATGTTATCCCAGGTTGGTGTTGAGCATATGATTGACGGATTAATCGATGATGATGCAATAATTGTCGAACAAAGTCCAAAACATACAATTGATATTCTAAAAGAAGGTAAAGTAATTACTAAAGCAGTGCCTAGAAAAGACCTGTGCACAATCAAGTTCGTTGATAACGCACCAAGGTCTGTTAAATACTTTAAATTCATATCAGGACTTTTGGAAAACCCTGTTGGTAAGATTATGGTTCACTTTGCAGTGCCTGGAATGCACATTGTTATTTTTGAAGGTGATAAGAAAATAGCCAAGGGTCTTGTTCCTGAAAACTGTCCTGTGGATAAGGTAATCAGAGGTCAAATAGGTATTACAAACATGGCATCAAAAAGTGCTGGTTTGATTGGTATCCGATTTGAGGACAATGTTGAATTTGGTCCGACTGCTGAAAGTTTTGAAGCAACCAATATAATAGGAGATATCACTTCTGATTATGAACATATTGAAAAATTAAAAGAGGGAGTTGAAGTTTATGTCACAGAATCTAACTATGAGTCCTGATTTGGGAACTGAAGATTGGGATCCTGATGTAATTACTCGCATGATTTTTATTGGACCTGGAGCACATGTAAGTGAACAGGAAATTGTAACTGCATTTCATATGCTCGATTTACCTCTTACAATAAAAAATACCTGTTACGGGTCTATGATTAGCGGAAAAAGTGAAGATGTTTATAAGGCTATTAAAGAAATCAGAAAGCTTGATCCAAATCACATTTTCACAAAAGAAAGAGGATTCGCTCCTGGTGATCCTAGACGCTGCAGAGGTCACAGGTTCGGTCCAAGAGAAGGTTTCCATCAAATGGAAAAGGAATATAGAATACTTGGTTTTGTTGCAAACGCTTTAGAAAATCCTAAAGATGTTGAAATAGAAGAGAAAAAACCAGTAAGTGTCGATGAATTTAAAAAAATCATGAATGATTGTTTAGATAATAAAGAATAGGTGAAAATATGGTTAAAATCGCTGTTTATCCTCCAAACTCATTAATTTTAGCAGATTTAATTGAAAGAAAAGGTCATACTCCGTTAGTTTTACAAAAACAAATTAGACAAAAAATCAAGGATCCCGAGATTGATTCTCCACCAATGAACATTACCGAAGATGACCCTATTAAAGGACTTAAATATGCAGCAATTGAGGTTCCTTCAGGGGTTCGCGGAAGGATGGCAATTATTGGTCCGATTATTGATGATGCTGAAGCTGCAATTGTTGTTGACGGTGCGCCATATGGTTTTGGATGTATAGGTTGTGCAAGAACTAATGAATTATCAATATTTTTACTTAGAAATAAAGATATTCCGGTTTTAGAATTAAATTATCCTACAAATCAGGATGAAACATACCTGATGGTAAATCAGGTCAATGAATTTGTAGATTCACTGGAAGAAACTGACAAGGGGGAATAATAAAATGGTTAAAATTGCATTGGTTTCATGTGGAACAGAATACAGTGGTATTCAAAAGGAAATAGAAAAGGCGGCAAATAAATTTGGTGCTGAGATTGTTCTTCCTGAAATTGATTTGGATTATATTGATGAGTCTTATGAGAAATTTGGATTTTCAGCTCAAAGTTCAAGTTTAAAATTAATGATTGCAAGAGCTATGGCTATTGTCGAA
>CACYBU010000180.1 GCA_902772665.1 uncultured Methanobrevibacter sp.
ACGGAGGAATTACTGCTTTAGGAGCAAATGTGTTGAATATGGCAATCATTGGAGGTGGCGTAGGATTATTCACCTTCAAAGGATTAAGTAGAGCAATCGGAAAATACCCAGCAGCAGGAGTTGCAGCATGGTTGGCAACTGTTGTCGCGGCACTCGCATGTGCTATTGAAATGGGTATTGCAGGAACATTCCCAATGAACATTGGTATCCCATCCATGGTATTATACCACGTATTTATTGGAATAATCGAAGCGGTATTAACTGTAATCGTTCTTGTAGCATTAAATAAATTTAGACCAGATTTACTTGCATGGAACAGTGGAGATGCATAATATGGAAAGTAAAGATTTAGCTTTAATCGGAGTTGCAATCGTAATCTGTGTTATAATCTGTGTTCTTTCACCATACATTGCATCTGGTGACCCGGACGGATTAGAAAAATCAGCAGAAGACTCTGGACTTGCTGAAGATTTTTCAATTGAACAAATCAATGGAATCCCAGACGCTATTTTCCCAGATTATGCATTCGCAAGCAGTCCTGACAACCAGGTATTGCAGATAGTTGCACTGGTAATCGGTGTAATTCTAACATTGGTTGTAGGATTCGGAGTTGCATACATTGTAAAAAAATAGGAATTAAGTTTTTACTTAATTTCTAAAACTTTTTTTAAAAAAATATTATACCAATCAGAAACTAGAGAATAATTATGGTAGACATAACACAAATAATGAGATTTGATGACCTTGCATCAAAAAACAGTCCAATCCACAATATTGAAGGGCGAATTAAATTAATCTCAACAATATTCATAATCCTAGTTTGTGTTGTCTCAAAAGAAATATTCATACCAATAATGCTGGAGTTAATGTTATTGGTAATACTTAAACTGGCTGATTTATCCTACATCGATTCAGCTAAACGATTATTAATGCTGTTGCCATTCGGCGGAGCAATCATAATATTTCAACCGTTTATTCAACCGGGAAATATAATATGGAGTTATTCATGGTTGCACATTACAGATTTCGGTCTTAACTGGGCAATTCTACTTTTGGCACGTATGATTGTATCGCTAACCGCCATTATTATCTACTCATCAACAACACCCCTTCAGGAAATGGCTAGTTCCTTTAGGAAATTAAAAATGCCAAGAGATTTGGCAATGATACTGTCAATTATGGTAAGGTTTTTATTTTTATTTGTTGATGAACTTGCGGCGATAAGAAAAAGTCAAAAATCCAGGAATTTTAATATTCACAGCAAGAATACTCCCTATAAATGGAGAATAAAACAGGTCGGATATAGTGTGGGCATGATGTTTTTAAAATCATATGAACAGGGAGAACGTGTTCACAAAAGTATGGTGAGCCGTGGATTTTCAGATGCATCTGAAATGTTTGACGAAAAAAAATCTCCTGAAAAAAGTGATTATATCTATTTACTTTCAATAATAATATTTGTTATAATACTAGAAATTATTATATTCCAATTTTCCGGACAATTAGGTTACTTCGGTCAGAACTTTTCAATTAATTAGAGGGGCATGAAATTTATGGAACATATTCATTTAGAGACAAAAGAGTTATCATTTACCTATCCTGACGGAACACAAGCTTTAAGAGATGTCAATATTAAAATTAAAAAAGGAGAAAAAATTGCTATTATGGGACCTAACGGTGCCGGTAAATCCACTTTATTTTCCCATTTTAACGGTTTGACGGAACCTACATCAGGACACGTGGAGATAGATGGTGAAAAAATAATTTATGAACGTGATGAACTGCTTAAGGTAAGACAGAAGGTAGGAATTGTATTTCAGGACCCGAATGACCAGTTATTTGCCCCGACCGTTAAAGAAGATGTAGCATTTGGACCGATGAATTTGGGTCTTGAATATGATGAAGTTAAATCCAGAATTGTCGAATCCCTGGAAATGGTGGGCATGTCCGGTTTTGAAGATAAAACACCTCATCACTTGAGCGGAGGTCAGCAGAAAAGAGTGGCAATTGCAGGAATTATTGCAATGAAACCAGATATTATGATTCTTGATGAACCGACAGCAGGTCTTGACCCTGAGGGGGTTGATAAAGTATTGAATATTTTAAATAATCTCAATAAGGAAGGCATGAGCATTGTCATATCTTCACATGATATAGAGATGGTTAATCAGTTTGCAGATAAGATTTTCGTTTTATACAACGGCAGTATAATCGCTGAAGGCGACAAACATCAGATATTTTCAGATAAAGAACTATTGAAAAAAGCACATTTAAAAGCACCAATAACAACTGAAATCCTATATAAATTAAAAGAAAACGGACTTGACGTGGATACTGAAAAAATTAATGTTGATGAAACCGTTGATGAAATATTAAATGCAAAAAATGCTTAATTTGAAGCTTTTTTTCTATTTTTAATTTTATTTTTCAGTTTGGTTATGAATTCAAATTCCTCCTCAAATTCAGGATGATTTCCAAAACCACATTTCGGACAGTGAACCTGCTTGCAGTTGTCGTACTTTCCACAACTTGAACATCCACGATTTACTAATTTTGTTTCATCAAATTCAAAACCGCACATACGGCATTTCATATAAACACCGCGAAATAATTATTTTAAGAAAAAATAAATAAAAAAATTGAAGTTTTTACTGAACTTCAATGTTTTTTGCCTCTTCTTTTCGAAGACAGATATCGTAACCTTTTATGTTCATTTCAATAGGATCTCCTAAAGTAGCTACTTTTTTTACATAAATTTTAGCTCCTTTAACAAAACCCATTCCCAACAAGTGTCTTCTTAAGTCAACATCCCCTGAATGATGGTATTTTACAATTGTTACTGTTTCACCAGGTTTTACATCTTTTAATGTTTTTACCATATTATCACCATACCTAATTTTTAGGCATACAAAAAAGTTCTTAAATACTATTATGTGAAAAGGAATATATAAATATTTAGTTATGACTAAAAATTTTAAAAACACTATTTTAAGCAAAACCACATAAACTGCCTATGTTAAAAATAAGGAAAGATACAACATAAGCAGTGACTAATGTAATTGCAGACATGACCAATGGCCATTTCCAACTTCCAGTTTCCTGTTTGATAGTTCCAAGAGCTGCAATACATGGAATATATAGAAGTGAAAATGCCATGAATGAGAATGATGACAGAGGTGTGAAAACATCATGAACCAACCTGATAATTCCCTCTTCATCATCTTCCTCAAGACCACCCAAAGTGCCTAAAGTACCTACAATAGCTTCCTTAGCCAATAGTCCTGCAACAATTGCCACAGCCGCCTGCCAGGTTCCAAAACCAATAGGTTTGAAAATAGGTGCAATAGTAGAGCCAATCATACCCAGTAAACTTTGCTGAGAACCATAGGCAACACCCAATGGGAAAATACTTAACACCCACATAATTATCACAGCAGCCAGAATAATTGTTCCCGCTTTTTTAATAAACCCTTTAACTTTTTCCCATGTATGAATCAGTATCCCCTTTAAAGAAGGTAGTTTATATGTCGGAAGCTCCATAACAAATGGCGCTGACATTCCTTTAAATATTGTTCTTTTAAGAATGGCTGCAACCACCAGTGCCACAATAATGCCCAGAAGATACATTGCCAATAAAACAGTACCCGCATTATTCGGGAAAAATGCAGCTGTAAAAATCGCATAAATCGGAAGTCTTGCAGTACAGGACATGAACGGAATGAGCATCATAGCAAGTATCCTGTCAGATTCATTTTCCATAGTTCTTGTGGCCATTACTGCCGGAACTCCACAGCCAAATCCCAAAATCATAGGTATAAATGCCTTTCCATGAAGTCCCACCAACTTATGCATAAGCAAATCCAAAGTAAAAGCGGCCCTTGCGAGATATCCGCAGTCTTCCAGAATACTTAAACATAAAAACATCAGGAAAATAATTGGCAAGAATGTTAAAACTCCACCTACTCCGCCAAAAATTCCTTTTTCAACAAAAGAAGCTAAAAAAGGATTTGGAATTGCCGGACACACCACAACTGCCAATTGCTTGAAAACATCATCCATGAATTTCTGCATAGGCGAACCGATAGTGAATACTATTTGAAACATGACCCACATTATGACAAGAAAAATCGGAATAGCCAGAATCCTATTGGTTAAAATTTTATCTATTTTATCTGAAGTTGTTGGTTTTTCGATGTCAGGCTTATCAACTGCTTCAGCAACCAAACCGTCGATAAATGCATATCTTGCATTTGCAATAACCTCTTCAGCCCCTTCCTGATAAATATCATTAAGGTGTTTGCTCACCTTATCTATTTCTATCATTATTTTTGAGCCTAACTGAGACTTCTGAACCTTTTGAATAACAATCGAATCCTTTTCCAATAATTTTATCGCTGTCCATATTGACGGAACATCCAGTAAATTTTCATCCTGTTCTATTAATGCCTGAATGTCTTCAAGGTGTTCTTTAAGTTCAGATCCATAAGCCAGTTTTTCACTGGTATTGATAGGTTCTGCAGCCTGTTTTTCAACAGTTAAAAGTAATTCCTCAAATCCGTCCTTTGTTTTTGCATTAATCTCAATTATAGGAAACCCCAAAAGTTCACTCATTAAATTTATATCAATAAAATGTTCCCGCTTTTTAGCAAAATCATTCATGTTAAGTGCTAAAATCATATTTGCATCAAGTTCCATCATTTGAACTGTAAGATATAAATTACGCTGAAGATTAGCCGCATCAACCACATTAACAATTACATCCGAATCATCATCCACAATGAAGTCCCTTGATACAATTTCCTCAATGGAATGAGCGCTTAATGCATAATTTCCCGGCAAATCAATAAGATCATATTCATAATTGCCATGGATAAAATGGCCCTCCGCTCTTTCAACAGTTTTTCCAGGCCAGTTACCGACATGCTGATGCATACCTGTTAACTGATTGAATACTGTTGTTTTACCCACATTCGGGTTTCCTGCCAACCCTACAATTAATTTTTTCATTTACTCACCATTGTTGGAATGCAATAAATATATCCAATGTCATAACAAGAAAGAATTTATAACCCAACTACTAATTTATGTAAAAAAATTAGGTTAACCTAAACAGTATATCAATATTAGAGTTTTATTATATTTAAATATTTAGAAAATCCGAACTACAAACTTCAAAAAAAAACACACTGATTATAGAAAAACCATTTAGTACAAAAGAAAGACACATCACAATATCAGCATGATTAAAATTTATGAATACACCGATAATAACTATCGAATTTCTAGACACCACGTATTGCTAAATGTCCCATGCTTCGTTTTCAGGGTCATCAACATCATCGTAAATTTCATCATTCCAGTAATTGTAATCGAAATAATCATCGATTTCCTGATTTAATCCCCAGTTGTGATTTTCATAATATGTATATGGGTCAAAATTATCCTTTACTTTAATATTTTTTGTTTTTGAGACTTTTTTATACTTTGAATCTCCGAAGAATTTGACTTTAACCTTGTATTTACCAACGTCAAATTTTTCCCGGATTACTCCATTATATGATTTATATTTCCATTTATAATTACCGTTTTTATCTGTAATAGTATAGTTAACCATTCCTTTGGAGTTAATTTCCCTGCCCTTTTTATCAACCAGTTTGATTGTAATGTATCCCTTGTTTTTAATTACGCAGTCGTCAGTCGAGATTTTTACCTTTACTTTCTGCTTTGCAGCAACCGGCTCTGCAAGCAGAATACCGGCAGCAAGTATTACCAGAATAATAACGACTTTCTTATCCATGTTATTAAATTGTTACAAATAATATTTAAAATTAATTTAAAATTACAAAACCAGATAAATTTATTAAAATTACCTAAATTTATTAAAATAAAGTGAATATTATAGAATAACTTAAACAAAGTATAAATTATAGTTTATAGAATTAATAAATATGATAGAATTAATTATAGCATGTTTTATAGGAATAGCAATTGGAACAACAACAGGAATGATACCCGGCATACATGTGAACACCGCCGGAGCAATACTGTTTGCATCATCCACATTCCTGTTGACGATAGTGTCTCCCGAATTTTTATGCGTACTTATGGTTTCAATGTCCATTGCACACGCCCTGATAGAATTTGTACCAGCAATGCTTTTAGGAGTACCACAGGAAGGTACGGCCACATCAATCCTGCCAGGGCACAGAATGGTACTTCATGGAAGGTCAAAGGAAGTAATCAGAATAGTGTCTGTCGGAGGATTTGGAGCAATCATCGTGACAATACTGATGCTTCCAATTTTTGCAATAACCCTACCAATCTTACATGACCTTTCCAAACCGTTCACATGGATAATACTTCTTGTAGCTTCAATTTATTTAACCTATAATCTGACAGGAAATTCAAGGGACTTTTTATGGTCACTGCTGTTGTTTGTGCTTTCAGGAATTCTCGGATGGATTATATTTCAAACACCGATAAGCTCCGGAATCACACTGATGTGTACCTTTTCAGGTCTTTTCGGAATAAGCACCATACTATTCAGTTTAAATGATTCTTCATCAATACCTCATCAAAACCCGTTTTATGAACTTGATATTGATTATAATAAATTCAAGAGCATTTTTGCAGGAGGAATAACCGGAGCAATATTAGGTTTTCTTCCGGGTTTCGGACCGGCACAGGGCACTGTAATAGCTCAGGCGGTAAGCGGTACAAATGACAATGACGATGATGATACCGTTAATTTTCTTCTTGCAACATCCGGCTTGAATATTTCAGACTGTCTGTTTTCACTGATTGCAATTTATATTATCGGAAATCCACGAAGCGGAATAGCCGTTTATATGTCATATTTGATTTTTGAAATGGGTCTGAATCATCTGGCAATTTTTATATTTGCATCATTAATAGCCGTGTCCGTTTCACTGGTCTTGTCATTGAAGTTAGGAGATTCATTTTCCAGACTGATGGGTAGCGTCAATTACCGTAAACTGTCAATTGGAGTGATTTTACTTCAGATTGCAATACTGTACATGTTTGTTTTCTATTATAAAGCTCCCGTTTTTTATATGACCCTGGCTTTGATAACTTCAACCGCTATGGGAATGCTGCCTCATTATATCGGTATCGGCAAGTCACATTTAATGGGCGTTTTGATTATTCCCGCCATTATTATCTATATGCATATGTTTATTTAAGATATGAACTCAAATGTAATATTAATGAATTTTATTATGAATTTTGAAGGATTTGAATTTATGGGCAGTAGCTTTGCTCAAGAATATAATAACCGAAAGCATTTTGCATCATTTGAAGTTGTGGAAAAGAATATGCCTGAAGATATTAGAGAATGTTTGAGATTATTTTTAAATTAAATATAAACTATAATTATATAATAACTACATTATCAGCAATCTCTTCCGCTTTTTTCACAATTCCATCAACATCCACATTAGGAAATGGATCGATTACACACAAATTAACATTATCAACTTCCAAATCTTCAAATGGACAGTTATATATTTCATATCCATCAAGAATGTCGTTTATCTCCAGATTATATTTTAAAGCATCAATCATTTCAGGATTTACATCATTGAATATCACTTTTTCAAACCCGTATTTCAGAAGATATATTCCCAATGCTCCAAGCCCGCACATTCCATCTATTGCAGTTCGTTTTTTAATATCATTATTGTTGAGATAGTTATGCAGTCTGACCAGCTTGTCTTCGGTTGTCACTGCAACTTCTATGTGGTGTTTTGACTGTTTTTTTACGATGACTATTTTATCACCAAGCAGTGTTCTCATAAGGTTAATCTGTGTATCATCACCTTCAAGAATTTCAAAGTGACAGATATCAGAGGTTTTATCCAACTGCCCTGCGGTAATTTGTGGATTTCCTTTAAGTACACATTTTACTTCGGGAACTTCATTCATTAATCTTGATGCCACTTCCCCTGTAAAATCAGGGTGGAGAAGAATCAGTGATTCCTCCCCAATGAACTGAGGGTTTAAACCACTGTAATAAAACCCTGAAAGAGGTACCGGAGAGTTGCGCCTTAATGTGGCAGTTTCGGGAACAATACCCTCCTCCATCATGATTTTTAGAATATGACTCATCACAATATCAAGGGGCCGTTTTCCACATACACACTTCATGTATTCCCCATTGAGACTATCCAAGTCAACCACCTCTTTTAGTGGTGAAAACTTTTTAATCTGAACATCCCTGCAGTTTTCACATTCTTCAAGTGATTTGATTTTTTCATCGATTTTAAAAATAAAATCACCCCAAAATTGTTTTGATGTTAAAATATTGTCCTATATTGCTAATAATGCTTTCAAAAGTAATAAAAAGTATATATGTTAGTAATACTAATTAGTAAGTATAAACTAAAAAATCGCCATTGGTGAAATTATGAAAGATGATATACTACCGCAATATGAAGTAATAAAACAGGACTACACACACGAAGAAAAAATTCTTTTAGGAGAAATGCGTGAAAACCTGGTGGACATAGCCATGTCAACCGGAGAGAATTATCAGGTCAGTGAAGGAAAATTATTAACCGACATCAGGAATTTCCTGTATTTAAGGTTAAACGGGGACGGTCAAAACAGGAATATTTCAAATAAATATTTAAATGATCTCTCTCAAAGGTTTTTAAGAGACATTGTCGGATATGGAGAAATTGACCCACTAATTCAGGACGATGAACTCGAAGAGATAATGATTATCGGAACTGGAAAACCGATTTTCGTTTACCACCGACAATACGGTATGATGAAAACAAACATCTGCTTTAAAAACGAGCAGGAAATCAGAGACCTGATTGATGCAATTGCAAGGCAAATTAACAGAAGGATAGATCAGGAATCTCCTATTTTAGACGGAAGGCTGATGGACGGCTCGAGAGTTAATGCAACAATACCACCCGTATCACCTGACGGACCGTCACTTACCGTGCGTAAATTCAGACGGGATCCGTTAACCATCATTGATTTAATCAATTCCAAAACTATTTCACTTGACCTTGCAGGATTTTTATGGTTATGTATTGACGGGCTCGGAGTCAAATCAGCAAATGCAATAATATCCGGCGGAACAAGTTCGGGTAAAACAACCACATTAAATGCCCTTTCAGCATTTATCAACCCAAATGAAAGAATAATAACCATTGAAGATACATTGGAACTTCAGATTCCCCATGAACATGTTATCCGAATGGAAACCCGACCTTCAAATGTTGAAGGCAAAGGAGAACTGACAATGAACGATCTGGTCAAGAATTCCTTAAGGCAGCGCCCCGACAGAATAATAGTTGGAGAAGTAAGAGCAGATGAAGCTATAACCCTTTTTACGGCATTGAACACTGGCCATTCGGGTTTCGGTACACTCCATTCAAATGACGCACGTGAAACAATAACAAGACTGACGAACGAACCGATGTCAGTTCCCGAAATTATGATTCAGGCAATTGACTTTATCATTATGCAGAATAGAATCTATACTCCATCTGGTGTTTCATTCAGAAGAATAAGTGAAGTTGCTGAGGTGGTTGGAATGGAAGAGGGTACAGTTCAGCTGAATAAGATATTTCAATGGAATCCTGAAAGAGATATGATTGAAAATGTTAGCATAACAAGCAACACCATACAGCAGATATCCAACTTAAGTGGAAAAACCATTACAGAACTTCAAAGTGAAATTGAAAATAGAAAAATCGTTTTAAAGCATATGATTAATCAGAATATCCGTTCTGTAGATGGAGTCAATAGCGTTATAGAACTCTACTATAAAAATCCGCAAAAAGTTTTAAACAGGATTATTTTAAACAGGTGATTTAAATGCTGAATAACTTTTTTATATTAATTGGAGGATGCATATTATCCCTAATTAATTTTTTTAGGACTCATGAAAAAAAACAAAATCAACAGGAAAAACTGATTGATTCTGCAATATTTGCCAAACTGAATTTGGACATTGATACTTCCCCTTCAAAAAAGGAAACACAATTTGATGAAATACGTGACGGTTTACTGCATTATCTATTAAAAAAACCGGTAATTGTATTGTTATTTATTATATTTATACTGTTAAGTGTTTTAACCGGTTTGGAGATTAGCGGAATGTATCTGGTATTGATTGTAATGAGCTATATCTTTCTTTTATATTATCCTCAGATGAAAGAGGAAAGGGGATATTCTGATTTAAACCAGGAACTTCCATATGCATTAAGGCACATGAGCATAGAATTGAAAGCCGGAAGAGGTCTTCATGATGCTTTAATCACAATCAGAAACGCCGATTACGGATCCCTATCACGGGAGTTCAATCGTGTTCTTGAGGAAATCAAATTCGGCAAATCAACGGAAGATGCACTAATTGAAATGGCACATAGGGCGAAATCTGAAGGATTGTCCCGAGCGATTCATCAGATTGTAGGTACCTTAAGAGTCGGAGGGAATCTGGCAAGCAGTCTGGAGATTATTGCAAAAGACATTTCCTTTGATATGCAGATTAAGTTAAAGGAATTTTCCCAGAAATTAAATTCATTTATTCTAATCTATACGTTTATAGCTATTCTGGCTCCTGTGATAATTCTGATTATGCTAATGGCAGGTTCCACTGTAATGGGAGACGTTATTTCTTCAGAACTGTTGCTGGTGATTTATACCGTGTTTTTCCCGTTGGTTGTGATGTTTATGGGTCTGTTTATTAAAAAATTAGAACCTAAAATTTAAAGAAAAAGGGTTTAAAATACAGAATCAAACCCTTTGGATGCTAATAATCCGGCGAAATCACCTTCATTATCCATGATAATGTTTCCTTTGGAATACTGGTCAAGAGCAGCATTAACCATTGCAGATTTAATATTTGGATCTTTTGAAGCTGCTTTTGCTGCAGCTTTAACAATACCCATTACTGCGTCCCCTCGTGACATTCCATTTCCCCAGTCTTCCTCACGTATTATATCGATACCACTTGCATCAGTTATTTCTCCATTGATTTCCAGCGGTCCAGCTGCTGAAAGTATTGCATCCAGTGCTTTACTGTTGATTGCAACAACAGAATCGATTGATTTGTTTGTTTTGTATTCAACTATCTCTTTTGCATATTGCATTCCTTTAGCATTGTCCGCATCCCAGAATGCATCATGAAGCAATAGCGCAGATCCTGCACCCTGTTTTTGTGCTTCCTGCGGCTCTTCTGCAGTTGGATGAGTCATACCTCCAGGATATACAGCAGAATAATTTTTAAGAGTACCGTTTTCCAAGTTTACAATAAACGCCATGTCACAAGCACCCATTCCCGGTCTGTCTTCACTTTCATCGATTGCACAAACAAGGATATTCCTATCACCCTGAGTAAGTTCACTTTCATGTCCCAGGAATAGTGCTCCAGCAATTATTGACACCAAACCAATGAAAACAACAATGAGTATTGCAATAATAAGTCTCTTTGTTCTAGTCATGATAATTACCTACATCAATTTGATTATTTTTAAAGCATATTATAGTATAATTTTTATGATACATATAGTTAGTTATTAACTTTAAAAGGTGAAAATAAAATATCTGTTCTTTGATGATAGACAAGTTATTGACGTTTGTTTTACATACCAACAATGTTTTTGCTATATAACTCTAATACATTAGCATTTTACCACAAATTGTTTTCTTTATTCTTTGAAAAGCAGATGATATACCCTCAGTAATCGAGCCGAATTTTAATATGATTAATGTTAAAGTGAGATTAAATTCATATTTAAGAAGATTAGTTATGATATCATATAATTAACCAAACAATGACCTTAACGACAGAGATATTAAAAAAAATAATTTAATTGAATTTCATCCATTCAACATGCCACATAATTGAAGCAATAACATCATTAAAATAATGACCATAGATTGAAAAGTGAAATTAAATATGAAAAATCATATTTAATTTCTAGAGTAGTTATATGTTTTTTCAAAAATAGATAACAAATTGGTGCTTTTTGAGGAGAGTAAAACACCAATCGTGTCTTTTTGGGAAATATTTGGCAGAAGATTTCCCTGTATTAAATCAGAAAAATTGTGGAAACTAATTTAATACTAATATTCATATTTTTGGAGATTGTATATTATTGACTGAAATAATATGTTTTGTTAAGTGATAAATTTAGGCTTACCTAAATATATGTCACTTGTATAAAAGTTGGTTGTCATAGTATATAAATGTTTCTAAATTTTTAGGCATACCTAAATTTTAGAGAAACATCATCATAACATACGTTATAATATTATATAAGAAACCGTATATAAATGTTTTGAAATTTTTAGGTAAACAAAAATTTGCAAATAATACAATTTAAAAATCATTTGCACCCCCCCCCCAAAGCACGAATAAGATAGAATACTAATATCGAAAATAACTGAAAAACATGTAATCTGATAATAAGTTAATAAATAAAGTACATAACAATCCAAAACAAAATGTTGAAGCTATCTTTGATAAAATCTTTAATAAAAAACCAGTTAATATTTTTAATAGTAATGAAAAGATTCTACAATAAAAATCAGCACTAATGAAGAATTAAACAATATAATAATTACCTTAAGTTTATTAAATTTAACAGACAAATAATTAATCATATCAATTACCGAACCACTCAATCAACAGGAAATCACAGATCTTAAAAAAAGAGTTAAAAAAGTACAAAAAAGAACATAACTTATATAGAAGGATACTAGTAGTACTTATGGTAAAATCAGAAGAAACACGAAAAAAGCCACATAATATGTTGATATCTATCGAAACACCGTTGGTACATGGGTGAAAGATTATGAAAAAATGGGAATTGAGGGCCTAATCTGACTAGTCCAGTTGTGGTGGCGAATCAAGACCCACTAATGAACAATTAAAATACTAATTAATCCAAATAAACACCATACATTGAGAGATGCTAGAAATCTAATTAATGAAAATTACAGCATATAATATACTCCCAAGCATGTGTGGGTTATTACAAGAAAAAAAAACTGGGATTAAATTATAGGAAACCTTACCTAGTTTTTGACAAAGCTCCGGAAAATGCCAATGCAATCTTTAAAAAAAAAACGTCAAAAATAGACCTTAAAAACGAATATCTCACAATAAAAGATGAATCCAAAGCTTAAATACAAAAATTCAACTAAATATTTTTACCATCCAGTAACTGATGAAGTTAAAGATAAAAATATTCTTAAAAAAAAAACTGGTGAAAGATTTGGAGTTAATGCAATTGGTTTCCAAGGTGTATGGACCACATCAGAGATTTATTCAATAATAAAAATAATACCAACAATTTGCAATAACACTCGCAAAATATCAAACTGTAATAGTAACAAATCCAAAAGCAATAGAAATTCTAAAAAAAAACAATGAATAATCATAATTCTGATATAACGGATATTAAATTAGAATTACAATATGATACTTTAGAATAACACGAATATGGAAATTTATTCAACGATTATATGAATCTTGATTATAAAAAACTCAAAGCAACATACAAAAAAAACACAATATAAATACATGAATAGAGTCTATTCCAAAACATATTATGAAAATTGGTTGGAGAAATTTTGCATAAAACTTAAGGTAAAAAACTATATTTCAAACTTATGCCTCTAGGAAGATGCTTATGAATTTCATTGCCTTACAGATTTTCAAACTGCATTTCGCATGCATATAATGAAAAAAGAAAAATACAACTTTTTATGTTAAGACATCCCCCTCATTAGCCTTGATCATGATCTTTACCAAAAAGTTGCTTAAGACATTGTTTTCCTCATCTGACAAGATTGATTCCAATTCGGATTTCTGAAATCCATATATCGGGTGTTTTCCCAATTTCAAAAGAATGTTCAAATAGCGTTTGGACCCAATTCTGTTTAAATCCGGACGTATTTGTTTGCTTCCAAGTTCATTTGCAGCATTCAAAACCCCAATTGTTGCGGTATTTTTTGTTATGATTTCGCCGTTAGCCTGCCAGAATACTGCATCACCGATATGCTGCATCATCAATGGAGATCCTTGAAAAAACATGACAAGCAGTTCCAATGCATTATCTTCACATTTCATGCCCACACTATCGAATGCATTGATGAAAAACTCACGAACATCACCATCCTCCAAATTACCTATTTCCTCATGATGGAAAATCCTTCCGAACGACAAGTCCTGCAAGACAAGATTGTCAAACTTTTCCGGATATCCTACAAACAGAATGTATAACGGCAAATCAAATAAATTATCGACTTCAATCGTGTCCGCAAATCTTTTATACCAATTTACAAACTCTTCCTATTCAGACAAACCATTGATGTCATCAATGACAAGAAATATACAATCATAATCCTCAAACTCTTCATTGATTAGTTCATTAAGAATATACTGGAAACTGGCCAACAAATCCCTTGAGATTTCCTCATCCGGTTTGAAGCGAATTTTAGTTCCCCCGAATTCGACAATTTCAATCCTGCCAAACAAAGCTTCAAAACTTCTTTCGAAAAAACTTTTTTCTACATTATTCAAAAATGCTTCAAAAATTGAAACTACAAGACCTTCAAGAGAATGTTGACCTTTATTGGAAACATAAATGCCCAAAGCATTTTCATTATCTTCAATGTATTGCTTGACAAATTCTACAAGTGATGTTTTGCCTATTCCCTTTTTCCGGTCAAAAAGAAATGTTGCACATCTTTGTTACAAGCATTATTATAGTACCTCAAGATTTTTTGAATGCTAGAATGCCTTCCCTTAAAGTAATGCGGAGAAACTGGCTTGCCAGGTTGAAATGGACTTTCACGATCAATACTTAAATCAAAGTTCATTGTTTTATTCCTCCTAAAAAAAAATATTTTTCAATAATATTATATTGAATTAAATATTAAAAACTTTTGAAAGTGCTGCACTATGAAAAAACCCAAAATCACAACCACCTACAAAAAGCAGGGAAAATACAAACATACTAATCGCCAGACAAAAACACGACAATAACCATCCCATTCCCAAAAAAACATTAATGAACGTGACAAAAAAATAAGCAATGAGAGTTATTTGAAAAAATAACCCTAAATTGATAAAAAACTACTGAAAAGGGAATATGAAACTCATCTCCCGCACTATAGAGACTTATCTCTACATTAATCTTCCGACACCAGTAATTTCAATACTGGCTACACCGTCAATTGCTGAAACCATTTCTTCAACAGGTTCAGATCCACCTTCACCATCATCGGTGATGAAACTTAATATAATTGCTACTAAACCAAATGCAATAGGTTCTTCAGCAATTTCATGGATTTTGGCGCCTTCAGGCATTGAACTTTCGATTGTTGTTTTAATTGCTTCTAAATCTTCTTCCGGACTGTCCGGCATAATTTTCATTGTAGTTAATACTTCACCCATTCTAATTCCTCCATTTTATATTTATGGTCCTTCAAAACCACATTCACATTTGTAACCGTGACCGAAAGTACGGCATTTTTCACATCTTGCAATTTTAGCTCCACATTCT
>CACYBU010000181.1 GCA_902772665.1 uncultured Methanobrevibacter sp.
ATTGACCTTAAGGTTAAGGGACCTGGGAGGTCTTGTACGTTCCGCAGGAGATGTTGCTATCGAAAGAGGAGAGAAGATTGTAACTGCAGAACATGTTGTTGAAGCTAAAAAATATGCAAGAACTCTTGAACAGCAAATTGCTGACAGGTCAATCCTGCAGAGAAAAGACTACAGTATGGTTTCATCCGAAGGTGGAAGAATCGGTCTTGTAAATGGACTTGCAGTAATTGGAGATAGAAGTGGCATAGTATCACCGATTGCAGCTGAAGCAGCACCTACTCAATCCAAAAATGGTGGTCAGATTATTGCTACCGGTAAATTAGGTGAAATTGCTCAGGAATCAGTTCAAAATGTAAGTGCACTGATTAAAAAATACACCAACAAGAACATTTCAGATTATGATATTCATGTTCAGTTTATCCAAACCTATGATGGTGTTGAAGGTGATTCCGCAAGTGTAAGTATTGCAACGGCGGTCATATCGGCGATTGAAGAAATTCCGATTGACCAGACTGTGGCTTTAACCGGTTCACTTAATGTACGTGGAGATGTTATGCCTATCGGTGGAGCAACCGCTAAAATCGAAGCGGCCGCTGAAGCCGGAATGAAGAAAGTTTTGATTCCAAAATCTAACTTAAAAGATGTTATGATTGAGAAAAAATACGAGGAAATGATTGAAATCATTCCAACGGAAACTTTGAGTGATGTTTTGGAAAATATTTTAATCAGCGGATCCAGCAAGGACAGACTGATTGAGAAAATGAAAAACATAGGTTCTAAAGTTGCAGATAAGGTTCCACAAACTACTTTAAAAAATCCAACTACCAATTAAGTTGGATTTACTCTATTATTTTTTTTTTGATACTATTTTTTCTATTGTACTGTAGAGTTTACTGTCCGTTTTTTCAATCTCTGCAAATGAAGCATCAACACTGCAGTTGCAGATGTCAGTTTTTCCGATAATGTAGTCGGTTGAGTTCTTTTTAACTAAAATTCCAAACAGTTTTTCTTCTTCATCACCGTAGGTGTCAAATTCCTCTTGAGTTAGCTGTATATTGTAATCCTTGATGGAAAATAGGTCATATTCATTTAAAATAGGCAGGAATGTCATCATACCTAAGGGCAGGAATATATTTTCACTTTCATGGATTTTTAGAAGTCTCTCTTCGTATGAATCACTGTCAGTGATACCGTAACCGTTAATTTCAAGGATGTTGTTGGTATCCATATGGTTATCGTCATCGATGATGAAAGCAAACAGATTAGGGTCTACATAATTATTGCATGTAGCCCTAATATTTTTAATAGTTTCATTAAGATTCATCACAAAATGCCTCGTATCTTTCACATAATGAAAGCACTTCATTAATTCTATTAATTTCATCTATCCAATCTATAGGAATTGAATCATATCCGTAATAAATTCCCGCAAGACCTCCGCAAATTGCAGCATTGGTATCTGTATCTCCACCTATATTGACAGCTTTTAAAACTGCATCTCTATAACTGTCGGTTGTCAGCAAAGAATGGATAACGCACTCAAAAGTATAGATAACATAGCCTTTACCATTCAAATCTTTCAAATCATTATCAAATATTTTATGAAAATGTGTTAATTCTTCTGAACCTTTATAATATTCTTTAATTTTGCAACAGGCCAATTTAACATGTTCTGCAATGGTAAAATCATTTTCAAGCATGGATATGGCTATTTCAACATACAAAACACATGCGATTTTGGAGCGCTTGTGGGCATGTGTCAGGGAGGATACATTCTCGACGGTTTCATAATCAATACTATTGATGTAGGCTAAAGGCAGTATTCTCATCAATGAACCGTTTCCATTATCCCGTTCACCTTCACATCCCGATTTTAGGGCTGATGCACCATTATGATAATTCAATAATGCATCATGGGTTGTAAATCCTATATCAAACATTCCATCAGGACTGTTGGTGTATTTGTCTTTCTGGATCCATTCGAGAAATTCATCCATTATGTCAATGTAATCGATTCCGTTTTTATTTAAGATACTGGTCATTGTGGCCAGGGTCATTGAGGTGTCATCAGACCATGTGCCCTTGGGCTGGTGGTATGTTCCATATTCATTCATATCTACAACGGGTGTTTTTTCAAGAATGGATCTTGAAACAAACTCGACAGGAACTCCTAATGCATCCCCAACTATAAAACCAATAATTCCGTCTTTGACTTTCATAACTAAATTTATGTAAGGGGTAATAATTAATTGTGTTTGTCAATTAATTTTAATAATTCTAAAATTCATATTTTAATTAATGATTCTAAAAACACATAACTTGGTTTTAAGACCCTGGATGGAGGATGATGCCGAATGTCTGTACCATTTCGCCAAAAATCCAAATGTCGGTCCAATTGCAGGCTGGCCTCCTCATGAAAGTGTTGAGGATAGTTTAAATATTATTAAAACGATTTTCTCTAAAAAAGAAACCTATGCCATTGTATATGATGATATTCCAGTTGGATGTGTTGGATTGTTGTTCCATCCGGATACCAATCACTGGTGGGGTGAAGGGGCGGCCGAAATAGGTTACTGGGTAGGCGAACAGTATCAGGGCAGAGGTTATGCAACCGAAGCCTGTGAAAAGCTAATTAAAAGAGCATTTGACCAGTTAGGTGTTGAAGAAATTTATGCAACCTATAAAAAGGAAAACTCCGCTTCCAAAAGGGTTTTGGAAAAATTGGGTTTTAGATACTATGCAGAATTGAATAATGTGGATTATTCAAATCGGCCATTCAGTGAAATCGCAGTGATTTTGGAAAAATAGTTAAATACTAAAAGATATTAATTTTAACTAATGACAAGAATATGTAATAATTGCGAATATATTAATCAGGATGATTATGATTTCTGTGCTAAATGTGGAAATCCACTTGTTGAAGGTTTAAAACCTCGTCAAGTTTATATTTATAAACCCGAACAGCTTCAAATCAATAAAAAAGCTCTTGTTGCAGCTTATATTATAACCATCTTTTTATCATGGATTGGAGTTATCTTGGGATTGCTTTCAAAACATACTCATCTGGCGGTTTTCACTTTCTTCGGATTTTTCATGCCGTTTTATCTGGTTCAGTCACGCCATCCCACCTTAAGAAAACACGGCATAATCATGATGTTAATTTCAGTTGCGGGTGTTGTTCTTTCATTTTATGTCATGCTACATTAAAAAAAAATAAGGATTAAACTGGGATGAACTTGATGTTTCCCAGTAATATTTGTATTGGGATCATAGGGACATTTATTCCGTTTTCAAGCATTGCAACACTCATTGCATCTCCTCGGGACATGGTTCCAGGCACATTTTCATTGCTGGCATAACCGGTGTATGCGTCATTTGCACGGATGTCATCTACAATTGAGTTGCCGAATATTGATTCGGCAGCATGATTGTTCACGCTAATGATTAAGAATGGACTTTCTTTATATGAATATTCCATTATTTCTTTTGCAGCTCCGTAAGGGTTGTCGGGATTGTTTAAATGAACATTATGTAATGTTTCTCCATTGGAGTTGTAGGAACTTCCAGGATAAACCCATTCAAATCCCTTGATGCTGAATTGCGCAGCCATGTCTATGCTTGAATCTTCTTCGGCATCTTCAGCAACAATCAGCACGGGACTGTTTATGGTGGCAGCTAAAAATATGAAAATTATCACAACTAATGTTATAAGAATCAAATGTATTTTTTCCATAATTATTTTTTAACTATCTTTAAATATTAATACTTAACTTTTTTAATGATATTAAAACATATATTATATCATAAAAATTTTGGTGATAATGTGATTATAGGCGGTTCATCTTCACAAGATTTAGCAGCTAATGTTGCACGAGAACTTTCAGAAGAATTATGTTATGTGGAAACTCGCAAGTTTCCTGATGGAGAAAGATATTTAAGAATTGATGGTGAAATTGAAGACGAGGTAACTGTTATTCAGTCAACAGGGTATCCTCAGGATGAAAATCTGATGGAATTGCTGTTCATAATTTCAAACCTCAAGAATTTAGGTGCCAAAAAAGTTAAAGTTGTAGTGCCTTATATGGGTTATGCAAGACAGGAAAAAAGGTTCAATCCTGGTGAAACAATTTCCGCTAAAATCGTCTGTGATTTAATCCAGGCTGCAGGTGCCGATGAGTTCATCACATTCAACATTCACGAGGAATGTGTTTTAAATTTCTTTGACATTCCGGCAAGAAATATCTCAGCAATGCCGGCGATTGCTGAATATCTGGACAAGAAATACTTCAGGAAAACTGATGAAAAACCGTTAATTATTGCACCTGATAAGGGGGCTTATGGTTTTGCACAGGAAATATCTGACATTATTGGCTGTGACTGCACTTATTTAACTAAAGTCCGTCTGGGACCTGATAAAGTCGAAACCAAAATCGTTGATGTTAGAAGCGATAGTGAAAGTGAAAATACTGTAAATGTTGATAGTGTAAAGGGAATGCACGCAATCATTATTGATGATATTATAGCAACTGGAGGAACCATTGTCAATGCAATAAAGATTTTAAAACAGTACGGTGCATCATCAATTGACGTATGCTGTGTACACCCAATTTTAACCAATAACGGTGCAACCAGAATTTATGCTGCCGGTGCAGATAAAATTATTGGAACAAACACTTTATCTTCAGACACTTCACGTGTATCTATTGCAAAATCAATTGCAGATGCATTGAGGCAGTAGTATGGATAAGGAAACCATAAAAAAGGAACTAATAGACAAATCAAACAGTATTTTAGAAAAATATTCGGAACCAGATATAGTTGATTATGTCTCAGTAATGAATATGGCAGGTAAAACTGTATTTTTAGGTTCTCTTAAAGTTTATAATACTGATATTATTCCAAATCTCATTAAAGATTTAAACAGACAATTGGAAAGTTATGGACAGCTTGTAATCAGAGACCAGAGGGTCACTCCATGCTGTTCTCATCCCTACACACATATCAGTTTCAATGTTACAATTAAAAATTAGATTATCATGAAAAAATTCGAACTGAGATCACCTTATAAACCGTTAGGTGACCAACCAAAAGCCATTAATTCATTAGTTAAGGGTATAAATGATGGTGTGCGTGAACAGACACTTTTAGGTGTTACTGGTTCAGGAAAGACTTTTACAATGGCAAATGTTATTGAAAAAGTCCAGAAACCCACACTTGTTATTTCACACAATAAAACTTTGGCCGCACAATTATATGAGGAATTTAAAGAGTTTTTCCCGGATAATGCGGTTGAATACTTTGTAAGTTATTATGATTATTATCAACCTGAAGCTTATGTGCCGAGAACTGACACTTTCATTGATAAGGAAGCATCCATCAATGATGATATTGATATAATGAGACACTCTGCAACCCAGTCACTTCTGTCAAGGGATGATGTTATTGTTGTAAGCAGTGTAAGTTGTATTTATGGTATAGGATCACCTGAAGATTATGGTGAGTTTGCTTTTGGAATAGCTGTCGGTGATATTTATGATAGATCAGAAATCCTTTCAAAACTGGTGTTCATGCAGTATGAGCGAAACGACATTGAATTTGACCGGGGTCAGTTCAGAGTCAGAGGTGATGTCATCGAAATCAATCCGGTTCACGGAACCCCTCCTATAAGAATTGAACTTTTTGGTGATGAAATCGATGCCATCAGTTTAATTGACGGAATCACTGGTAAAAAGCAGGAATCTCTTCAAAGATACATGATTTTCCCCGCAAAGCACTTTGTCGTTGGTCAGGACAAGATGGATGTAGCATTGTCAAAAATTAAAAATGAACTTGATGAAAGGCTTGCAGAGTTAAACTCAATGGGAAAACTGCTGGAAGCTCAAAGACTGGAACAGCGAACCCGATTTGACATTGAAATGCTTCAGGAAATGGGATATTGTCCTGGAGTAGAAAACTACTCAATGCACTTGTCAGGCAGAAAATGGGGAGAAAAACCATATTCACTTTTAAAGTATTTCCCTAAGGATTTTTTAACAATAATAGATGAATCTCATGTTACCGTTCCACAGATAAGGGGCATGTATAATGGTGACAGAGCCCGTAAGGAAACACTGGTTGAACATGGTTTCAGACTTCCTTCCGCTAAGGAAAACCGTCCTTTAAGATTTGATGAGTTCGAATCATCCGTAAATCAGGTTATCTATGTATCGGCAACACCTGGTCAGTATGAACTTGCCCGTTCAAGAAACGTTGTTGAACAGATTATAAGGCCGACTGGACTCGTCGATCCTGAAGTTTTAATACGTCCCGTTACAGGTCAGGTTGAAGATTTGCTCAAAGAGGTTAGGCTGACGGCTGAAAAGGATGAAAGGGTGTTGGTTACTACATTAACCAAAAGAATGGCAGAGGACTTGACAGATTACTATGCAAGAATCGGCGTTAAGGTAAGATATATGCACTCCGAAATCGATACTCTGGAGCGAATTGATATTGTAAATGATTTAAGAAGGGGTAAATTTGATGTGTTGGTCGGTGTAAATCTGCTTCGTGAAGGTCTGGATTTGCCTGAAGTTTCTTTGGTGGCTATTCTGGATGCGGATAAAGAAGGATTTTTAAGAAATGAAACTTCACTGATACAAACTATAGGACGTGCCGCAAGAAACGTTAACGGCCGTGTAATAATGTATGTGGATGACATGACTGATTCCGTTCAAAATGCATACGACACTACCCTCAAAAGGCGCAAGCTTCAGATGAAATACAATGAAGTTCACAATATCACTCCAAAATCCACTCAGAGAACATTAAAAGAAAAACTTGCTGAAGAAGATGAAAAATACAAGGATATTGGTGCTGATGTTAGTAAAATGCCTAAAGATGAGCTTAATTTATTAATTAAAGATTTGGAAAAAGACATGAATGATGCAGCAGCCAGACTTGACTTTGAAAGGGCCGCTGATTTAAGAAACAAACTTTATGCTTTAAAGGGTTTTGAAAAATAGTGATTCTTTTCGGATGAATATTATTTTTTCATTGCAATATTAATTTTCATTTAAAAGATTATCGGATGAATATAATTATTGTTACAGACGCATATGGAAATAAATATTAGTGATTTATTTTATATTGTAAATTATATTTCTTAACTGTATTTTTAAGATAGTATTTTTTTTTTGGATTATGAAGATTTCTAAATATTTGTTATTTAATGATTCTGTGAATTTTGTCATTTTTCTTTTGGCAAAAAACAGATGTCTGAATTCTAAAAGAAAATCCTTCGAGGTAAAATATTTTAACTTGAAAAAAAGTAAATGAATTTGAATTATTAATAAGTTGCAAAACTTTTCACATGCTCTCTCTAAAGTATTTAATAAGGAGATTAATCTAATATAATATATGGAGTTTTATCATGACTGAAAATAAAAAGCAGATTGTCATCAAGGGTGCACGTGAGCACAATCTTCAGGATATTGATGTCAGCGTCCCCCGTGATGAATTCATTGTAATTACAGGGCTAAGCGGGTCTGGAAAGTCTTCATTGGCTTTTGATACAATTTATGCTGAAGGACAACGTAGATATGTTGAGTCACTGTCTGCTTATGCAAGACAATTCTTGGGGCAGATGAAAAAGCCGGAAATGGAATCCATTGAAGGGTTGTCTCCGGCAATTTCAATTGACCAGAAAACTACAAGGGAAAATCCAAGATCCACCGTCGGTACAATTACTGAAATCTATGATTATTTAAGACTGTTATATGCAAGAATTGGAATTCCTCATTGTCCGAATTGTGGTAAGGAAATCTCACAGCAGACAATCGGTCAGATTGCCGAAGCAGTCATCGAAGAAGGCGAAGGAATCAAAATCCAAATATTGTCTCCTATTGTAAGAGATAAGAAAGGCCAGTTCAAGGATGTTCTCGAAGATCTTAGAAATAAGGGTTTTGTAAGAGTCAGGGTCGACGGTGAAATCAGAGACCTTGAAGAAGACATTGACCTTGCAAAAACATACCGGCACAGCATTGATGTTGTGGTGGACAGGCTCAAAATTCGTAAGGACGTTGACTTTAAAAGAAGGCTTGTTGACTCTCTGGAAACTGCAGCTGACTTTGCAGGAGGTTTAATCACAGTTTTATTTGATAATGATGGTGAGGAATATGAGAAGAAATACTCAGAACACTTTGCATGTGTTGATTGTGGAATAAACTTTGAAGAACTGACTCCTAGGATGTTTTCTTTCAATGCTCCTCAGGGTGCATGTCCCGAATGTAACGGTATTGGCTCAAAAATGGAAATTGACCCTGATTTAATAGTTCCAGATAAAACTTTAACATTAAATGAAGGAGCAATTGCTCCATGGTCAAAATCATCCAAAAAAGAAAATTATTACTATCAGATGCTTGAAGCTGTTTCAAATCACTTCGGCTTCAGTATGGATGTTCCATTTAATGAACTGGATGAGGAATATCAGAATACCATTCTTTATGGTTGCAGTGACAAGATTCCATTTACTTTTAAAAGAAGAAATAAATCTTATATGGTTAACCGTAAATTCGAAGGAGTAATTCCTAGAATGGAGAGGCTATACTTTGAAACCAAATCAAACTACTCAAGAAAATACATTTCAAAATTCATGAGCGACAGGAAATGCCATGTCTGTGACGGAAAACGTTTAAGACCTGAAGTCCTGGCGGTTACCGTTGGAGGAAAATCAATTATTGATGTGTGTGACCTGGCTATTAAGGATTCTTATCAGTTCTTTCAGGATCTTGAATTAACTGAACGTGAAATGTTCATTGCAAAAGAAGTATTAAAAGAGATTAAAGAACGTTTGAGCTTTTTAGTTGAGGTTGGACTTGACTATCTGTCTATGTCAAGGTCTTCTGGTACCTTGTCCGGTGGTGAAGCTCAAAGAATCAGATTGGCCACACAGATTGGTTCTGGATTGGTCGGTGTACTTTACATTTTGGATGAGCCGAGTATAGGACTTCATCAAAGGGACAATATTAAACTCATTGAAGCACTTAAAAGACTTAAGGATTTGGGTAATACTCTTGTAGTTGTTGAGCACGATGAGGAAACTATTCTTTCAGCAGACCATGTTGTGGATATTGGTCCGGGGGCGGGTGAGCATGGAGGTAAGATTGTTGCTCAGGGAACTCCGATGGATATAATGAAAAACCCTGATTCAATTACTGGTCAGTACATTTCAAGAGTTAAAAAGATTGATATTCCAAAGAAAAGACGTTCTGGTAACGGCAACCACATTAAAATTATTGGAGCGGCTCAGAACAACTTGAAGGAAATCGATGTTGAAATACCTCTGGGCAAATTTACTTGCGTAACTGGTGTCAGTGGTTCGGGTAAAAGCAGTCTGATAAATGAAATCTTATACAAGGGAGCTCAGGGCAAGTTATCTAAAAAGTTCATGTTCGCTGGTAGATATAAGGAAATCGAAGGGCTGGAAAACATTGATAAGGTAATTGCAATTGATCAAAAACCGATTGGAAGAACACCAAGGTCAAATCCTGCAACATATACTGGAGTATTCACTGATATCCGTGACCTGTTTGCAAACACTCCGGAATCAAAGGCAAGAGGATACAAGCCTGGAAGATTTTCATTCAACGTTAAGGGTGGAAGATGCGAAGCGTGTACCGGTGACGGTATTGTTCAGATTGAAATGCACTTTTTGGCAGATGTTTATGTCCCATGTGAAGTTTGCGGCGGTAAAAGATATAATGAAGAGACACTTGATATAAGGTACAAAGGTAAAAATATTTATGAAGTCCTGGAAATGACTGTTGAGGAAGCATTGGATTTTTTTGAAAATATTCCGAAAATCACCAAAAAGCTTCAGACATTATATGACGTTGGATTGGGCTACATGAAAATAGGTCAGCCTGCAACAACCCTGTCCGGCGGTGAAGCTCAAAGAATTAAACTTGCCAAAGAGTTATCAAGAACTAGCACAGGTAAAACATTATATATCCTTGATGAACCAACTACTGGTCTTCATTTTGCAGATATTAAAAGATTACTGGAAGTTCTAGCCAGATTAACTGATGCAGGCAATTCAGTGGTTGTCATTGAACACAATCTCGATGTCATCAAGACGGCTGATTACATTATTGATCTTGGTCCTGAAGGTGGGGACGGCGGTGGAGAGGTAATAGCTACTGGAACACCTGAAGAGGTTGCAGAGTCTGGAACTTACACCGGAGAGTTTTTAGAGAGAATGCTTGATGAAAACATAACTCCATATGCAAAGGAATTGGTAGAGGATATTGGTAAATAATTAAAATCTCCCTATTCTTTCAATTTTTTTTAAAAACATTTCAAGCATTGTTTTACTTTGTAGAATATCAAAAAACAGTTTTACATCACATTCAGTTATTATTCTCTTCAGTTGAAAATCAAAAAACCGGTTATCCCATAATGGGCAAACATTTCAAACACTCAATTATTTAACATATGTCAAACTAACTATTTTTATATAAGGTGATAAATTGAGTTTTGATATTAAGGAAGCTATATTGATATTTATCCGTGGAGTCCTGATGGGTTCTGCGGATATTGTTCCGGGAGTTTCGGGAGGAACAATTGCATTAATAACGGGAATTTATGCTCATTTGGTTGAAGCAATAAGCAATATTAAGTTTGGTTTTATAAAACCCTTGTTTAAAGCTGATTTTAAGGGATTTTGGAATAAATTACTTGAGGAAATAGATTTTAAATTTTTCATCCCTCTGGTATTGGGTATTGGAATTGCCTTTTTAACGCTTGCAAAAGTCGTTACATACTGCATGGACAATTACACTGCATTGACATATGCCTTCTTTTTAGGTTTAATCATATCTTCGGCAGTAATCTTATTTAGAAAACTCAATAAGATTAATTTAAAAAACATTATATTCGTCCTAATCGGAGCTATTCTAACATACATTTTTGTAAGCCTAAATCCGATTGCAGCTAATCATTCGTTAATCGTCATATTCATCTCAGGTATGATAGCCATTTGTGCAATGATTCTGCCGGGTATTTCAGGATCATTTTTGCTGTTGCTTTTGGGACAATACAAATACATGTTGAATGCCCTTCATAATCTTCAGATTGTAGATATTGTTGTTTTTGTGGCTGGTGCCCTGATTGGTATCCTTGGATTTTCAAAAATACTTAATTATCTACTTAAAAATCATGAAGAAGTTACAATGGCCTTTCTTATAGGGGTCATGCTTGGATCTTTAAAGGTTCCGGCAACTGAAATTGTCAAGTCAATCAGCATTAATTTCTCAGGTTTGTTGCCGTGTATTATTGTTGCGGTTATCGGATTTATCCTGATTATTGTTTTGGAAACCCGATTTGATTATATGGAGTGAAAAACAAATTTCATTCACTCATTTTTTTTGTAGTGCTGTTTAATGTATATTCTTCATGTAACTGTTTTGTCAAAATAGATTTGTGGCAATTTAAAATTTTTGATTTGAAGTTCATCTAAACAGAAAACTTCTGGCCAAGGCAATTTAGCAGAAATTTCATAATTGATTTAAGATTTATTAACAATTAAAAATATAATATTAACAATGCTAGTTTTAAAGAAAGTTAAAAAACAGTGGAGATTATATCCTATAGGCTCTCCAAAGGGGGCTTTAAATCATAAAAGGGAACCTGAATTCGTAGGTAATATTAAATTTAGAAATCAGGGCGATTCATTAGCCATTTCCAGATTTGTAGCGGATTATAACTTTAAAGATAATTCTACTTTAAATGAAAAGCTTGTTCCCCCAGGTGAAGTAATTAAACTTCTACGTTCACAGGCAGTTTTCCTTGCAACTCCGGATAAGAAAGTGGAAAACTACTTAAAATCACTTAATATCAATGTCAGAAAAACTCAGGTCTGTAATTATTGTGCATATGAGGGAAACATTACAATTGTAAATTCATCATATTCCTATAAATACCACAATCAGCTGATATGTAAGGATTGCGCTCATGATACAATTAAGGAGGAGTTGAAACTCCAGGGGTTTGATAAAAAGATTTTCAGAAATCTTAAAAAGAATCTGGAAAAAACAGGGAGTCTGGAAAAGACTCTATCAGTTTTGGATCCTCATTTCGACCCTTTAAAAAACAGGAAACTGACACTGTTTGACAAAACAAAAAAATCAAAGCATATTGTACCTCCGGTTGATATGAAAAGGCTAAAAATTCCCAAAAAATTTAAAAAGGTTCTTTTGGATTCAGGTAATTCCCTACTGTTGCCGGTTCAATACCTTTCCATTAAGGAGGGGCTTTTAAAGGGTGAAGATTTGTTGGTTGTCAGTGCAACGGGTTCGGGTAAGACCCTCGTCGGAGAGCTTGCCGGCATCACGCAGGTGTTAAACGGTAAGAAATTTGTTTTCCTAACTCCTCTTGTGGCTCTTGCAAATCAGAAATATCGTGATTTTAAAAAGAAATATTCAAAACTTGGCTTGAATGTATCCATTAAGGTTGGAAGAAACCGTGTCAAGGCAAAGGGTGAACTCCGTCTTCCGGATTCTGATGTTTCAAAAGCAGATATTGTTGTTGCAACCTATGAGGGAATTGATTATCTTTTGAGAAACGGCAATTCAGACAGTTTGTCAAACTTGGGTGTTGTTTTAATTGATGAAATCCACATGATTGATGATGAAGACCGTGGAACACGTTTAAATGGATTGATTAAAAGGGTTAAACATTTGTATCCTGAAACTCAGATTATTGGACTGTCTGCAACTGTCAAAAACCCTGAATTTTTAGCCGAAGAATTCAATATGAAACTTGTTGAATATTCTGAGCGTCCGGTTCCTCTTGAAAGGCACCTGGTATATGTGAGAAACGAAGCTCAGAAAAGACATATAATGCAGAAACTTGTCAAAAGGGAATTCAACACCAAATCCAATAAGGGATTCAGAGGTCAAACCATAATATTCACCAATTCAAGACGTAAAACTCATCAGATTGCCAATTTCTTAAGCAATAAACATGTCAATGCTCAGGCTTATCATGCGGGTTTGTCCTATTATAAAAAGGAAAAAATAGAAAAGGACTTTGATAAAGGCAGGATATCCTGTGTAGTAACAACTGCAGCCCTTGCGGCGGGAGTTGACTTTCCGGCTTCACAGGTAATTTTTGACTCACTTATTATGGGAAACAAATGGATTAATCCCAATGAATTTGCCCAGATGCTTGGACGTGCGGGAAGACCTTCATATCATGACAGAGGTATAGTCTATCTTCTGCCGGAAGTGGGCAATGATTTTGCAGGCCAGTCAGAAGAGGCAATGGCATTGGACCTTTTGGAAAGCAACAGTGATGATGTATATATTGAATATGACGAGGAGTCATCATATGAACAGATTCTTGCAGACATATCCTCCACTTCCATCAAATCGGTTGATGAGTTGAACAAATTCTATAAAAACATTGACGTTCCGATAAGCATTAAAATAGCCGCAGATGAAATGCAGAATCTGGGTTTAATCAGTAGAACTCCAAACAATAAACTTGAAGTTACCCGATACGGCAGGGCGACGTCGGTTTCATTTTTATCAATTTATGAGGCGGAATTCATCAAAACCAGTTTAAACAATCATAATTACTTGAAAAATTACGTTGGATTGTCACCTATGTATAAGAAAAAGGACAGGTATGACAAACTGAAGGTTCTGGTTCTTGCAATGGCAATTGATCTAGAGATGTTTGATAATGTGTATCTGTCAAGTGTTATTCATAATCAGATATCAAATGCCCTGAAGATTAAATTTTCAACAAGACTGTTCGCCGAATCAACATTGGACATTATTTCAAGCGGTGAAGCAATAGATAAGGTTGATAAGAAATTTCAGGATGCGTTGATTGCAATACAATCAGATTTTCTTCAGTGCAGATGTCAGGACAGGCCGTTTTGCCAGTGTCTTCAGAGGGGAATTTCAGAACTGATTGTTCATGAAAGACTCAAGGGCAAGGACCCTCAGGACATCTCCACAAAATTATTCAGAAAGTATCAAATCCAGGTATATCCTGGGGATATTTTTTCATGGCTAGATAATTTCGTTAAAAACCTGGATGCAATTAAAAGAATTGCAAAAGCTTTTAATAAAAATAATATAGTTAAAAAAACTAATTACTTAATTAAGAAAATAGAAAATGGGTGAAAATAAATGTTTGCTGAAGAAAAAATATTAGTAGGCTGCAATGAAAGTACAGAAGTGTTTTTACTGCCAAATTGGCTAATCGTCATGGTTTGATAGCTGGGGCAACAGGAACCGGTAAAACAATTACCTTAAAAACCCTGGTGGAATCCTTTTCGGACATGGGGGTTCCGGTATTTCTGGCAGATATGAAGGGTGACATTTCAGGTCTTGCAAAAATAGGTTGTGAAACTGATAAAACAAAGATCAATGTTGAAAAATACGGCCTTGCATCAAAGGGATTCAGATATCAGGCATATCCCGTTGAGTTTTGGGATTTGTTCGGTTTAAAAGGACTTCCCGTTAGAGTAACATTGTCAGAAATGGATCCGACATTACTGTCTAAAATATTAAACTTGTCCGAAGCCCAACAGGGTGTTTTAAACATAGTATTCAGGGTAGCTGATGATGAATCACTCCTAATTATAGATTTAAAGATTTAAAGTCAATGATTAATTATGTTGTGGACAATAAGGAAAAATATGAAAGCGAATATGGTGCAATTGCTGCAAAATCTGCAAATACCATATTAAGAAGTCTGATTGCTCTGGAAGATCAGGGCGGAAACGATTTTTTCGGTGAACCGACACTTGACTTTG
>CACYBU010000182.1 GCA_902772665.1 uncultured Methanobrevibacter sp.
AAATGTGTCACAATCCTTGTTTTAGTGGAAGCCCCTTTGCAATAGCGCAAAAATTTCCTTATTTTTACCTATAACTTGCTCAGAAGCCTGTGATTTTCAACCCTTGTGTGGTAACCTATAAATTATTGTTACCTATATAAAGATACGCACACTTAATATAAATACTTTTTTAATTGATTAATTTTTACATTATTCATCAATCAATAAAACAAATTCCTAAATTCACCTGCTTTTAATAAATGATTATTTTCAATTTTAAATCAAAAATCAAGTCATTTTAATTTAAAATAAGTTTTTGTTAGTTTAATGTGAAAAAATTTAAAATTGCTGAAAAACGGGAGGTTAGCACATTTCACTGAAATTTGAATTTCAAAAATCATAACTTAAAATTTAAAACAACACCTTAGCCATTGTTTAATTATGAAAAAATATAATATAAATAATATTAAACTGTTTCGTGACAGTTTTAAAATCAGTTTTTTATATTTCAATTAAAATATGCTCATATGAAATTTTACTGTTTCTAATCCGAAACATTATGACCGCATTCAGAACAGCACAGTGAATCCGAATCAAGTTTGAATCCGCAGTTGGTACAGTATCTGTCATCACTGTAGATTATTGCTTTTCGGGCTTCAAATTCATCTGATGAAATCTTACCCTCTCCATATAAACTGTATAAGTCCAGAAGGTCATCGAGTTCATCATGTGTCTGGTTTTCAATGTTGTCTTCAATGATTTCCTTTAGAGGAATTGTTCTGTTTTCGTTTATCTCAAAAACCAGTTCATCATCATCAGTTTTGATTACAAACCTGTTTTTTGACCATCCACCTTCAGTTATCATGATTTCTTTAATATCACAGTAGAGTATTTTCTGATTTGTTTTATCCACTGTAATACTGTCAAAGTCCAGTATCAGGTCGATTCCGGTAAGTTGATCGTTTTCAGGGATGTTTATCCAGACTTTTCGTTCTTTAAATATCTGCTGTTTTTCTTTTTGTATTTTTGTCTGTTTGAGGTTGATTGAATCCAGTGATGATTCGAATTCCTCAAGCGGGTCTTCTGTAATCTCATCGACTGTAATGTCGAGGTTTTTGGATTCCATGAATTTTAGGAAAAGTTTATTTGGAGATCCAAAAGTGTTTACCATGTCATTTTCTTCCAATAACTCCATATTCCGTTCAAGAATGTTATTGAAAGAGGTTGAAAATATATTTTTAAATCCCATAGTATCAGCAGTTCTCCCCCTACCATTCTAGATTCATGTCGGATGATTTTTTTTTGCAGGATTCACATTCATCGACATCATTGTTCTTTAAACTTTTTGAAGTTGGGACATTTCCGCATTATTCATCACCTTTTTTAATATATTATTTTTCTGGTGTGTATTTCATTTGAAAAGCATAGTCAAAGTATGCGTCTTTAACGTTTTTCCTGCATAATTTCACTATATCATCCATGTCCTGCAATAATTCCTGTCTTTTTATAATATAGTTTTGATGTGCATTGTTGATAATCAGGGCATCAAGATCCAGTTGTATTATGAATTTTACCATTAATTCAATGTTTATTATGTGAGGATATACAATCCGGTTCTGATTGTTTGTTAAAAACGAATAAACGGGTTCGAGATAATTATATGATGTGAACAGTAGCCCGCATTCCATTCCAAACTCTTCCATTGTGGCCAAACCTGCTGTGTCTATTTTATTTATTGGGATGATACCGTTTTCAGCGTATTTATCCGCTTTTTTATTGGCTCCCATAAGTGAAAACAATAAGCTTTTTGACATTTCTTCATATAATTCCATTCTGGAGCATGGGGAGGAGAGCAGTTTTTGGAGGTTGGGATTTTCAACTTCCCTGAGACTGTTTAATTCTTCATGTGTGAAGTTTAAGTTTAGTTTATCAAATTCAGTGAAGCCGAGGAATTTTTCCAAAACAGCAATTATCATATCCAAACCGATGATGAATGACAGGTCATTGGGATTTATTATTACTCCCTCAACATCGGTTTGCAGGAATTCGAAATACCTTACAAATTCCCAGCTCATGGGATAGTCTCTTTTAGAAAATGCCATGAAATCATCAATGCTTGTAAAAGCTGGGACGAATTTTTGAGACCCTGATTTGACAAGTTTAATCTCTCCTCTGGAATTTATGGGGCAGATTAAAACTGCAAGAGACAGTTCAACTATCAGTTCAGATGCCCGGTCATCTGGAATGGTATCTCCTGGTTCTTTTGAGATTTTTTCAAGCAATGTTTCAAGATGATTGTTTCTAATATGTAAAAGTTCCATAGACATTATTTTCACCTGCTGTTTTCAAAATCAAATCCACACCAGACACCGTTTTCATGATTCCTTATTTTATCAGCTCCGCATACTGGGCAGATTCCCTCATTGTGATAGAGGTTAACATTAATTTCGCATTTAATCTTATCGGGGTTTTTAAGTAAATAATCACGTCTCACTCTATTATACTTATCTTTTAACTGTGTTTTATCATTGGCTTTTATTATATGGTCTCTTATTATATCAAAACCTGCACTTTCATCAAGATTATTTTCTTTGAGAAGTATTTTCATTTCATCAGTCAGTTTATTGCTGCTTCCCACAATAGTTTCAACATTATTGTACTTTGAAAGTTTCCATTCCAATAAACTCCAGCAGTTTTCAATATCCTCATGATAAGGGTATAATCTGGCTGAAATATCATCTATAGTTAAAAACCAAAGTTTTAAAAATAATGAATAACAAATGTATTATTCATGGCAAGACCTAAAAATAAAAAACTTAAAAAACA
>CACYBU010000183.1 GCA_902772665.1 uncultured Methanobrevibacter sp.
ACATAATAAACCTACGATTTTTAAATCATCTGCCATCAAACCACCTCTTATAATTCTGTTTTTTCTGGACTGTATAATGGAGGTTTGATATCATCACTTACTCCAGCTACATAACCAGTTCTATTATAGTATTTCTTCTGTAATTTGTCAAAAATTAATGAAACAGGAATGTCCATCGGACATACATCCTCACATTGTCCGCAGTCGCAACAACTGAAGCTCATGTGGGATAATCTTACTCCCTGAAATGCTATTGGGCTTGGCGGAATATTCGCTTCATCTTTGAAGTAGGGTTTGTTTAATTCACAGTTTTCAAAGCACCAGCAGATTGGGCAAATATCACGACATGCGTAACAGCTAATACATCGACTCCATTCATCCATTTTGCTGACTGTAGGATAAATTGATTCCTGATTCTTTTTAGACATTTTAATCATGATGTTTTCAACTTTTTCCCTTCCTTCAATAGCTGCGGAACTTGGATTTTTAGTTTCAAGAATTCCTGCTTTTTTAGCCCCGTCAATTAATTCCTGACCTTTTTCATCGTTGATTTCAATGAATGTCCATCCGTCTTCTGCACCCCAATTTCCACAGGCAATGTTTGCTTTTCTTGGGATTTTAACATCACATCTCTGACAGTTGTTACGGCGACCGTAGCCTTCTTCTTCAAGGTCATGGATTTTCACCGCCTCTTCAGAGCCGTCTGCAAGTTCTATTATGAATTTACCTTTGTCTATTTCTTCGCTTACAACATCATCTGGGTCTGCTTCGTAGAACAAATCAATCATTTTTCTACCGCTTACCGGTGATACTGTTCCTCCGCAGTTTAAACCGATTAAATAAATGTTATCCTTATTGATTTTGTGTCTTGTTATCAGTTCCTGTGTTGCTCTTACATCACAGGGTTTTACTGTGATTGCCACTTTCTTATCAAATAAGTATTTTTGAACAAGGTCTCCAATCATTGTTGGAGCACAATGGTAAGATCCAGCTGTTTTTAATAAATCATCAGGTTCCGTGATAAATACTGGGGTTGCGTCATATACATCATCTTGAGGACTTAAAGCTAAAACTCCATCAACAATTCCTTCATCAAGCAAATATTTCAGAATACTTGTTACAGCTCCCCCACATTCACCTGAGGCATGAATATCCTCATTTTGAGATTTTGCTAAAATATAACTCATTTTATTCTCTCCATTTAGTTTAATTTCTCGATTATTTCAATTTCACCTAGATTATCTGATTCAATTACCTGAGTGAAATTTCGAGTTTCACCCATTGCATTTACAAAAGATCCATCCTGTTCCAGCCATGTTTTAATAGGAATAACAATATCTGAGATTTCTGTGGTATTGTTTTTGCATGGAGCCAAAGTAATGATTTTGGAAATCTTTGTAAAATCATAGTCAAACTCATCAACGATATCATCATTGAAAACTAATAAAACTTTAGTATTATCCAATAAATCTATCATTTCTTCCTTTGATTTTGAATCAATAATATTGAAAGCACCTTTTGTATTGGATTTACTGAATACTGGTAAAAGTTTACAGTTAACTGCTTCGAGTTTATCCAAATCTTCCCGACAGTCTACATAATTAAATACGATTACTGATGAATCATCAATTTCACCACCAGTTTTATCTAAAAACTCCTGAAGTGAAGAGGTGAAAGTTTCATCCGCAATATTGAATGTAACTGCATTTTCATTTTTGCTTAAAGCATATATTTTAGCATCATTTTGTTTTGCATGAACAATTCTTCTTCCAATCAATGGATTTTCATATAATATGTCTCCAATAACGAAGACTTTACTTGCACTTGCAACATCATCATAGGAGGCAACTTCACTGAAATCCTTTAAATTATCGGCATAAAATGCAATATTGTAATTTTTAGATTCCGCGAAATTTTTTATTGCTTCAATTTCTTCCAGAGTATTGTTACCTGAACAGATTACAGTCACATTAGATGCATCGACTGAGTTTAATTCCTTTGATGCATCATCGATAGCTTTTTCAATATCCACTTCTGTTTTGGATACATTTGCTTTCTGGAATCTGTTTTGATAACAGTCAACTGATTTTCTTCCATTTAAACAGTTTTTTCCTGCATTAACAGGATGTCTTTTATAAGGAAAAGTTCCTACTATTTCTCCATCATTTATAACAACATTAAGACCGCATCCTACACTGCAGGATGGGCATAATGTGTGCTTAATTTCCAACATATACAATCACCAAAAATTAGTTATAGAGAGTATTTGGAATATGTTCACTGCCTAATTTAGAATATTCATTTTCTGATAAAATATGAACAGATTCACGGGTTATAGAAATCATATCCATTAGAACATTACATGCATGATAAAAAACTATCTGGGAAACTTCCTCTTGGATGAATTCCTCAAATATGTCTAATTTTACAATCCCTTCAACTTTGAAGTTTAGACTGAAATTTTGACATGACTTTAGGACAATGTTAAAATTTATTTCGTTTTGATCTGTGTTGGTATATTCAACAAACCAGTCGACATCGAAATTCAAGTTGGTATTTTTGGGATTTGTGTCATCTCTAATCAATCCAATTTTTTGCATATAAATTTCCATCAATACTCCCCTCACTAGTTAATAACAATTCAGTTAAATTATTAAATTAGTCATCTAATTAAATAATCTAGATTATTGTTATGAGTAATAAACATATAAATGTTTTTAAAGTATTAACTTTAATATTTAAGATTTAATTATAAAATTAAGCCTTTAGAGGTGTTTAAATTTTTTTAAAAAAAATGATGTGCCGGTAAACCAAATTTAACAAAACAATTTTAATTTAATAAAACAAAGTAATAATTCTTAAAAAATTATGAAATTAGATATTTTAAAGTTAAATAAATAATTGGAAAAATTAATCATGTTAAATTAGAAAATATTGGTAAATAATTGTGAATATTAAATAAATCATTATAAAAATAAGAATCTGCGCAAATATTGAAATTTTGATTGAAATAAAATAGTAATACTTTTTTAAAAATTATTACTACTTGAAGGCATAAAAAATAATGAAAAAGTATTACTAAAAGTAATACAAAAATAAAGACAACACACATCCAAAATCTTCTCACCTTGAAAGCCCATTAGTGATATCCCAGATATCTGAGGATTATATATAAAATCACTACGACAGCCAATAATATTAAAGAAGTTTTCAGAGATAAGAATCTGGATTTGCCGAATTCCTCGTCTTTAACTTCCCCTTTTTTAAGTATCCTTTCTTTTTCGAATGAACATTTCTGATATATTGTTTCAAGGTCTTTTGGAAGTCTTCCGTACGGATTCAACATGTTTATTGTTTTATTTAAAAATTTCACCGCTTCTGCATCCTTTTCCATGTTTACACAGCAGAAGGCAGCCTTGTAGTTGAAGTTTGTTTTTAACTCCAAATCCACTTCAGCCTTATTTTCATTTCCAATACAAATCAGGTAATTTTTTAGGGCTTCAGGATAGTTTCCAAGTTCATATAGTGCATCTGCCTTTGCGTTGAATCCCACTAGAGTATTTTCATTTTGGAGTGATTTATTTAGATATTCAAGTGCTTCAGTATTTTTACCTGTTTTTTGAAGCATCTGCCCCTTGTAGAGATCTGATTCATTGTCCGGACCGTATTGGCTTTCATACTGGTTAAGATAATTCAATGCATCGTCATATCTTTTGGCCTTGATTAAGATTTTGATTTTACTCATCAGAACTTCTTTTTTTGTGATACGAGGTTTTTCGACTTTGGAATAGCTATCATAGTTGTTTAAAGCTTCATCAATGCAGAGCAATGCTTCATCAGGATTTTTCTTGTTGGATTTTGACAGAGCCTTGTCACAGAGCACGTTTATTGAATGTGGCTGGAGAGTTAGATACTGGTCAAAGTATTTCTCACCATAATCTCCTGCATCATGTGATTCATCATAGTACTGGAAGTATGCTCCCTTTTCTTCAACTGCAGGCAAATAGTTATCTTCAATTAACAAGTCGAGAATCATGAGATAATTATCTATATCATCTTTTGCATGCCTTTTTCTTGCCAGTTTCAGGGCTTCTTCAGGATTGCTGTCTGCAATGTATTTTTTTGCGGTTTCGACAATTTTATTCATATAATCATCCCTGGAAAAAAATAATTTTCTGTTTTTGTTTATACTATTGACAATTTTTGAATATAAATATTTTGGTATACCTAAACTTTAAATAGTATAAAAACCAATTGATAAATAAGTTTAGGTATACCTAAACTTTTTTATAGGTTCAAAAACTTAAACTGAAAAAACATTTGAATAATACAAAAAAACACGTATTATTTCCATAAAAACTAATAAAACAAAGGGGAGAAAAGGTTAATGACAAAGTTAATTGTAGGATTAGCGGGAAATCCCAATGTAGGAAAAACCACTGTCTTCAACCAATTAACGGGGATGCGCCAGCATGTAGGAAACTGGCCTGGAAAAACTGTCGAAAAGGCAGAAGGCCATTTCAAACACGGCGAATATGAATACGAAGTTGTAGATTTGCCCGGCAACTATGCATTAAGTGCGCATTCAATGGAAGAAATTGTATCAAGAGATTTCATTGTAGATGAAAACTCCGATGTCATCGTTAATGTTGTAGATGCAGCTAATCTTGAACGAAATTTATACCTCACAGTACAGATGATGGAACTGGGTGCTAACATAGTAATGGCACTGAACATGAACGATTTTGCAAAGAAAAAGGAACACCATATCAACATCAACCTGATGAGCGAACTTCTCGGATTTCCGGTAGTCGAAATCAATGCAAAAACCAAAGAAGGATTCGAGGAACTGCTGACAACGGTTGAAAAACAATCCAAAAAACCTATAGACTCCAGTAAGAAATTATCATACAGCAATGATATAAAAGGACACCTATCCGAAATTCAGGAAGTCATTGAAAAAGACAAAAACCTGCTGGACGTTCCATCAGTTTGGACTGCTGTTAAATTATTGGAAAAAGACACAATAGTAATTGAAAAAGTTCAAAAGTCAACATACGGATCGGAAATACTAGTTAAAGTAGACAAAGTAAGTAAACATTTGCATGACGTTTATAAAGAAGGACCTGAAGAGGTTATCGCAAATGCAAGATACGCATTTATAGACGGTTTGACAGCCGAAGCGGTTAAAAAACCTGCAGTTGAAAAAGAAACCACAACCGACAAAATAGATAAAATCGTCACAAACAGAATCCTTGCACCTATTATTTTCGTTATTGTTATATTTCTGTTATTCCATTTAACATTCACAATATCCGCACCATTCTGTGATGCAATAGAAGGATTTTTCGGCTGGATGGGTCCATATATAGCGGAAAATATTGGAAATGAAGTTTTAGGATCATTCATCTCCAACGGACTTATCGGAGGTGTGGGAGGAGTACTGGTATTTTTACCCCAAATCATTGTACTGTTCCTCCTATTAAGTATCCTTGAAGACAGCGGATATCTTGCAAGAGCCGCTTTTACACTAGATATTATTATGCACAAAGTTGTCGGACTGCACGGGAAAGCATTCATTCCTATGATTTTAGGATTCGGATGTGGAGTGCCTGCGGTTATGGCGACCAGAACTATGGAAAATGAATCTGACCGTCTGTTGGCCATGATGCTTATACCATTCATGTCATGTAGTGCAAGAATGCCAATTTATTTAATGATTACCTCAGTATTTTTCACTGCAATTCCTGTATTTGCCATCGGTCCATTCGTTTTAACTCAGGAATCTCTTGTTGTGACCTGCATGTACCTTTTAGGCATTGTTGTAGCACTTATTGTTGCAGCCATACTTAAAAGAACAATGTTTAAAGGAATGTCCGCACCATTCGTAATGGAACTTCCAACATATAAGATTCCATCCGTAAAGGGTGTCCTGTTACACACCTGGGAAAAAACAAAAGGATTTTTGAAAAAAGCCGGAACAATCATTCTTATAGCAACAATCATTATCTGGGTTTTAAGCAGTGTTCCGTTCGGTGTTGAATACGCATCCGACGACAGTGCACTTGGTATGATTGGTACAGCGGTTGCACCTATATTTGCCCCTCTCGGTTTCGGCGAATGGCAGGCAGGTATTGCAATTGTCACAGGTCTGGTTGCAAAAGAAGTTGTTGTATCCACTTTAGGAACGCTGGCAGGCATTGAGGATGTTGAAGGTGATACAGATGCAATGGATGCTATGGTTGCAAGTTTATTTACTCCATTATCTGCAATTTCATTCATGGCATTTACATTATTATATATTCCTTGTTTTGCTGCAATCGGAGCAATCAAACAGGAAACAAACGGTTTCAAATGGCCACTGATAATGTCCGGTATTACACTGGTTACAGCATATATCGTATCATTTATAATCTACAATGTCGGACTGCTGGCGGGATTCGGATGAAGATTTCAAACATGATGATTAGACCCTTCTAATTATCATTTTTAATTTTTTAAAGGATGATAAAAATGACAAAAACTTTAAATAATGTAAAACCCGGTGAAACCGTAACTCTGGTGAAATACCATGATACCGGTGATGTGGATTTGAGAAGACACTTATTGGGAATGGGTTTTGTTAAAGGAGCAGAAATTACAATTAAAAAAGTTGCCACTTTAGGAGACCCGATTGAAATGACCATAAAAGGATATGACGTTTGCCTTCGAAAGGAAGAAGCCAAACATATTGAAGTACAATGATGGAGTTATACTTATGAAATGCCGTATGTGCGGTTATGAATTTGATGAAACAAAATTGAAAAATCGGGGTTGCGTCGGGTGTGGAAAACACACCGGCTGCAATCAGGTTCACTGCCCTAAATGCGGATTTGGAAATCATCCGGAATTGGAGGAGGAATTCGAATTCATAATCAAACTTAAAAATAGAATTAAAAACAAGAAAAAAACAACAGTATAGAGAGGTTATTTAAATGAGACATGATGAATTTTTTGACAAATGTTATGAGCACAAACATGCTTTAATTTTTGCAGCAGGAATCGCTACCGCAATTATTGGTAAAAAAATATTGGAATCAAAAACAGCAAAAAGGGCTGCAACACATGGCATGGCAACAATAATGTCTGCCAAAAGAGATGCTGAAGAATGCTTTCAGGACATGAGAGAAGAAGCCGAAGACATTGTAGTTGACGCACACGAATTAGATAAAAAAGAAATTTACGCAAAAGAATAAACTTATTTTTCAGGTTAGAAAAATGAAATATCAAGTAATGTATGACAAAGGATCCCGTTTGAGGATTCGTTCAGGGCAATGGGCCTTCACTAAAGAGGAAGGCTATGGTCTTGCTTCATTACTTTTAAAGGAGAGCTTTATCAGCGAGGTATACACTTCCCATAGAAACGGAAGTATTTTAATATACTATGACGGGGATGGTGAAAACAAAGGCAAAATTTTCACTATCCTTGATGATATTACATTAGATGATTTATTTGAAGCCGAACCGACACAGGCTCAAAGTTCAAGAGAAATCACAGATGATTTCTATTTTAAATTATCCAAAATGGTTTTAAACAGACTATTTTATCGAATATTTTTACCTATACCCATCAGGAATGTTTTAACCATATACAACGCAGCAGAGTATATCTGGCAGGGTTTGGATAGTTTAACCAGTTTTAGAGTTGATGTTGCGCTTCTCGACGGTGCTGCAGTAACTGGTGCACTGCTTCAAAAACAGTACAAACCGGCAAGTTCAATGATGTTCTTATTGTCAATCTCCGACGCACTTGAAGACTAGACAATACAGAAAGCCAAAAGCACACTTAAGGACAGTTTGGCTTTAAATATAGATACTGTATGGGTAGTAGGAGAAGACGGCGAAGAAAAACAGTGCCCCGCTGTTGATATCAACAGAGGAGATAAAATCAAAGTTCATACTGGTGACGTGATTCCTGTTGATGGAAAAGTAATTGAAGGAGAAGGAATGGTTAATGAAGCTTCAATGACTGGAGAACCATTGGCCGTTCATAAAAAACCTGGA
>CACYBU010000184.1 GCA_902772665.1 uncultured Methanobrevibacter sp.
AAAGAAATAGACATTAATAGACAATTTTTCAAGAAGATAATTTTCATGTACAAAAAAGTACAATCCCAGTAAGTATGCAACACTGCCAATCTTTATTTTTAATATCCTTAATCAACTTATTTAATCCTCATTTTTCATATTTTCAAATGGTGATTCATCCAATGGTTTATATTTGGTTATTTTTTTGTTGATTTTACCCCATTTCTTTTCATCATATAAATTATAAACCAATGGACGTATATCGTTAAAAATCATTTTATAAATAGTTAAATAACCAACAACCACATCTTCACTGGATACTGCATCACGCCCATTCTTAAACGCATTACAAACCATCAAATAAATAGCAGCCATATAAACAATATTATGAACATCCCAACCAAAATGACACATACCATTAATATTGGTTCTTAAATCACGTATGCTGTCGGATAATTTTTTCGTTTTTTTATTTACCCAGTATGTTTTCTTTGCACGCTTAAAGAAATCTTTATAAAAATCATAACCATAATCAATATACTCATTATCGGGATTATCATAATCTTCAGCATAAAAAGTCAAATAATAAAAAATATCTGATACTTTAATAATTTTATCTTCTTCAGTTGTTAATAATCTATTATTGTAATGTACAAATGCTAACTGTATTACTGCAATTAAAGAAGCAATACTATTTGCAACAACTAAATGATGAGTTAATGATGGAAAATAGTATGGAAAATAATCTAGAATATTCATGGCACTATATGCACCATGAACAATTGGAATTAATTTTTCATCAAAATCAAATTGTCCCTCATCACCATACTCACAATGACTGAAATATTTTTCAAACTCTTTATTTCCAACAAAAGAATCCAACAAAACAATTAACTCATCCAACCTATCAACATTTTCATCCCATTCACATAAAACAGATAGACGCTTTTCATAACGCATCTGATCTATTTCATCGTTCCAATTTATTATTGTATTATTTTTTGTATATCTCATAATAATAACTCCTAATTTTATTTATTTTATTCTAAGAAAATTTTTAACTCTATTAAAGCCACTGCGTAACTTATTTTTAAATTTATTAACGTTACTACTAATTTTATTTAAAACTGTTTGTTTATTAGATGGTCTTTTTGTAGGTTGACGGTAAACAGGTTTGTGATAAACTTTGCGTTTTGGATTGTAAAAAGATTTAGAAATATATTTATGATATGCTTTAGCGATATTTTTTTTATTTATACGTTTTGATAATGGTTTTTGATAATTAGATCGTTTATGGAAATTAGTTGAAGCTTTATGATATAATTTTTTTGCTTTTTCTATATTTTTTTTGATAGAATTTGTGTTGGGAAATATTAATCCATATAATGTACGTCCACGGTTACTGAAATATTTTTTAACTGAATTTGCTTTTAAAGAATTTTTATAAGCTTTTATCTTAGCTGCTTTAGAAGCATTATTTGATTTCTTGATTTTTCTTTGGATATTAGTATACTTTTTAATACCATAATTAAAAATTTTTGAAACAATTTTTTTAGTAGGATTGGAAATAAATCCAACAACATCAGAGGCCTTAGATACAAGACCATTAAATTTATTCCAATATTTTTTAGATTTTGAACCCAACTTATGAACAGTATAAAGGAAATCTCTACTTTTATCACGGATATAATTAATTCCTCTTTTCACATGTTTGTTGTTTTTTATTGCTTTTCCTATGTTTTGAAGAAATTTTGTGGTTTTTTTCACATATTTATTGCTTTTAATTATTTTTGTTATTTTTTGTAGATATTTGCTATTTTTAATGAATTTCAATGATTTTACAAGTATTTTACCTCCTCTTATATAAAATCCAACCCCACATGCAAGGGATAATAAATTTAATGCTAAGTTTCCTACAGTCAGTTTACCTTCAGAATTGATTCCTAATATGAAGTCTGCTAAAAAACCTACTACATTTCCTGCCAAACCCCAACTTTTAAGGGTTTTTTTATAATTTGGAATTTGAAAAACAGGAAAATCTAAAATCTTTTTAATTTCATTATACCCAAATAATAATCCTTTTTTGTTATTTTTTGGTAATTTGAACTTTAAATTTTTATTAAGTAAAATTTTTGATTTCTTTTTAAAGGATTTAAATATTTTATATTTTCTTTTTTTATTGGTGATAGGTTTTTTCTTATTTATTTTTTTATTTTTAATTATTTTCTTTTTATTGGTTTTTTTGTGAAGTTTATTATTTTTTTTCTTGACTTTAGTTTTTTTCTTTTTTTGTTCTTTTATTATTTTGGTTGATATTTTTTTAATTACTTTTAATGCATATTGATTAATAATGTGTGTTGATATTGTACTATTCTCATGAGTTAATGTGAAAGTATATGTATTTGGATTTAATGTATCAGTTTTTATTTTAAATACTGCAATCCCTTTTGAGTTGGTTTTTGATTCATATTTTGTATTAGATATGGTTAATATGATTATTTGATTATTAGCTCCACTTGTAAATGTAGGAATTGCATTATCTATTTTAACAGTATTTTTTGTATATATTCCTGGTAAATTGTCTCCATATTCCAAATATGCTTTAATTTCCACGGTCCCTCCTTGTGTTATGTGTGTGTTCTTTGATAGTAGTTTATAACTTTTAGCACAGTTATCATTAAAATTTGAACTATATATCTTTAATTCACCAGTATTATAAATTGCACTCCCATTTATTGCATGGTTGTATGAAAAGTTTGTATGATTTATTATTACTTTGGAATTATCAATCCATAATGCTCCTGCGTAATTAGTTGCACTATTATTGGTAAATTTTGATTGGGTGATTTTTACATTATTACAATTTGTTATTGATATTGCTCCACCATCAGTTGCAATATTATTAACAAATTGACAATTGTTTATTTCTGCTTGTGAGTTAAAATAAATTGCTCCGCCACGTTTTGCAGTGTTATTTTCAAAATATGAATTTGAAACAATTGTTTTTTGATTTGAATAGTCAAAACCAATTGCACCACCATTTTCCATTGCATGATTATTGTAGAATTTACAGTTATTTACTGTTCCACCATCATGAAATCCTAAAACACCATAGTTATATGCCAAATTATTTGTGAAAATACAATTATCAAAAGTAACTCCTCTTCTAAGACATGCCACACCTGCGTGCCCGTTATTATCATTAAATGGTGTTATGTAATTATTATTAAATGTGCACTGTGTTATTTTGCAGTTGTTGTCTTCGTTTTCTAAACCTATCTGCAATGCACTTCCACCACCCATTGATTGCTGTAATTCTATATAATTGGAATCAAAAATACAGGAGGTTATTTCAAGATTTTTAGACATGTAAATTACGGCTCCGGCAAACGATGATCCATGATTGGAATAAAATTTAGAGTTTTTAATAATTAAATTATCACCTTTATAGTCAGGTACTGCTATTGCACCTCCTGAGCGTGCAACACAATTTTGAAATGTGCATTTATCTATAACAACATTATGTGCGTTTAAATAAATTCCTCCACCAATACTTGTAGTTAATGCGTTTTTAAAGATAATATTGCTAATTACAAGGCCTTTGGCATTAGATTTCACATTAAAAATCCTAGATTTACCATTCCCATCTAAGGTGGCGCCTTTTGATGATGTGATGGTTAATTTTTTATCTATTGTGATTTGTTTTCCATTTGATTTAAATGAACCTGTTAATTTAATTGTGTCGCCATTTTTAGCTTTATCAACTATCTTTTGAATATCAGAAAACTTACCACCATTTAATGAATACGTTTTAGTTAATAAATCTTCATTTTCATACTCACTTATTTGATATGAATCATCAACATCTAGAAAATCATCATCAGACTCTTCAATAAAAGTATCATTATTATTAACATCCCCAGCATAAACATTGCACAATGTTAATAAGAAAATGAAAAGTAAGCATAAAATAAAGTATTTTTTAAATAATTTGTTAATCCTCATGTAAACCTATTATCAAGACTTTTTTTAATATAATGTATTTTTATGAAATTCATATGGTATTAATCTTTTGTTTTTTTTATAATATCGGGTAATTTCAAGTTTCGATTTTTTTTGACCAAAAAATATTTTATATATGATTGATATATTACTTAGTACGTTCTCGGGGCGGGGTGCAATTCCCCACCGGTGGTGATTTTTTAATAAAATAAGTCCACGAGCACAAAACAAATGTGTTGATTTGGTGAGATTCCAAAGCCGACGGTGACAGTCCGGATGGAAGAGAAGATAATAGTTATTTAGTTATTTTTAGCCCTGGTTCTAGTAAATAAAGGAGACATTACTATGAATCAAGAAACAAACTTAGATAAAGCATTAGAAGCTATTAGAAATGGTGAATTCGTACTGGTTTTCGATGATGATGACAGAGAAGGGGAAGTCGACATGATTATTGCTTCTGAATTCGTAAGTCCTAAATCAATTGCAACCATGAGAAATGATGCCGGGGGTTTAATCTGCAACTGCCTGCATGCTGATTTTTGTGATGCTATTCATCTGCCTTTTATGGTTGATATTATGGAGGCGGCCAGTGAAAAGTTCCCCGAACTTGCTGGACTTGCTCCGACAGATATTCCATATGATGAAAGATCCTCATTTTCAGTCTGGACAAATCACAGAAAATCATTCACCGGAGTAACCGATCACGACAGAGCGATGACAATCAGTGAAATGGCTATCATGATGAAAGAGGAAAGATTCGATGAGTTCGGTGCAACATTCAGATCTCCGGGTCATGTGTGTCTTTTAAGAGGAGCTGATGGTCTTGTTGAAAACAGACAGGGTCATACAGAAATAGGTCTTGCTTTATGTGAAATGGCTGGTGTTACTCCTGTTTGTGTGGTTTGCGAGATGATGGATGGTGAAACCGGACAGGCCACATCGGTTGCCGATGCCCGTAAATATGCTGAGGAAAACGGATTGATACTGCTTAAGGGCGAGGATATTATCAATAAATATTTGGAAAAATAGCTAATGTGTTTGATTACACTTATTAGCTATATAATTTGCAATGAATTCCATATTCTGTTGGTATTTGTAGGAATTATAAACGCTGAAGGAAATGTATTTTCCGTCAATCATTTTAATTTCCAAACCGGTTTTCATTTCTTTTGACTTGTTTATTTCAGTTATTTTTTTCCATGGAATTCTAAGTGTTTTATTTTTCAGAGCTTTTTCAATGTGAATTCCATCATCTTGGAATTTAAGGATTCTTACAATGCGACGGTTTTTCTCGCTTGCTATTTGAATATCCCCGTTTTCATCATAAACGTAATCAGGTATCAGACATGTTGCTTTCCAGCCGTGTTTCATCTTTTTTAAAACATGTGCTCTGTCTTTTTTTGTAAGTTTAACGCCTTTTTCAGGGCTTAAGTTAAGTGCCATTTATATCACCTTATCTTTAATTTCGTTAAATGAATATATTTTACTGAATTCAACTTCACGTGCCATTTTCACTATTTCATCAATGTTGAGGTTGTTTTCTATTAAATCCATTGCATGTGAGCTGAACAGTTCGTATCTTATTTCAACTTCCGGAATAAATCCTCTCATATCCGCTGATTTAAGTTTCGGAAGCTTTAAAACTTTTTTAACATTTGTATTGTTTTGGATGTAGGGTACAACCCGGTTGAATATATCATCACTGTAGACCTTGTTTAAAAGTATCGCCTCTACTGTTACACCGAGTTTTTCAAGCATGTTTGCATGTGAAACCAAATCAATTGCAGCGGATTCAATTCCCCCTTTGTTCACTCCCGAAGCCAGTATCATCGGTATATTGGAAGACATTGCTATTTCTGCTGCTGAAAACGGTACTTTTTCGTTTAAAAGACCTGTAAACACACTCATCACTCCTTCAATCAGTACAATATCATAATCTGAATTGTTCAATCTGTTTACTGTGGATTCAATATCCTTCCATCCTAGGTGTCCGATTTTTATTGATGCGAAATCCTCCATTTTACCTTTTGTCAGGTATAATCCGGGGATTATGTCCCTTACATCGGGACCGACTTTTAGAAGCGCAACCTTGTAGCCACGTTTTCTCAGTGCTCCGGCAAGACCGGTTATTATGAATGTTTTCCCAGAATCAGAACCGTTACTTCCAATCATAAGGTATCTTGGTTTCTTGTTTGGGGTTATTTCAGGTATTTTAATCCCGGTGTTTATTCCAACTTCACTTTGCAGGTATTTTTTAACTTTCCTGTTTCTTGTGTAAATATCGCTGAGGTCGGCTACATCTATTTCATCCAGTAGATTATTCACGATTACCGGATTTTCATCAAGAATTCCATGTATCATTGTTCCGATAACGTTCCCGTCATCATTACATGCTCCGGAAAAGATATTGTACTCTCCAGTCCTGTTTACATCACCGTAGTTCATCCTTTGAACCTGTGAATAGAAAAGAGGCTTGGCGTCTCCTTCCACCTTGCCGTAGGTATGTGTGTGAAAACCGTCAACGTCATCTTTCTGGTTTTTCACTATAAACGAGTTGTCGAATACTTTTGATTTTACTCTGTCACTTGTTATCAGGGGTGAGAAGTTAACGTCAATCAGTCCAAGACCCTCTTTAACTATCGGTACCGGGGATTTTCTTCCGATGTCAATCTGGTTTGATAGCAACTGAAACCCGGCACATATCCCAATTACTGGTTTTCCGTCACGTGCCATTTTCCTGATTTCAGTATTTAAACCCATGCTGATGTCATTGGATTCGATTAAGGTTCCTCCGGGAATTATTAACGCATCCAATTCCTCACTTGCTTTGTTACCATTAACATATCCGTTTTCTTTAACTATATCAGTTGGCAGGTTTCCAAAGTCTTCAAATCCTGGAACAGCACCGTTTATATAAGCCAGTCCGATTCTTATCATAATATTGCCTCTTTGAAATATTCGTTATAGAGGTGCATTTCAAGTGTAAAAAAATTCATAAAAAAGAATTTTTATTGAGTGTTTTCAAAAACACTCATAGCCTTAATAATTTTTTCATCATCCAAAGGTTTTGCCTGAATCTGCAGTCCAACAGGAATGCCATCAACTTCACCGGCAGGAATGCTTGCCGCAGGAATACCAGCCAGATTGGCAATAACTGTTAAAACATCATAAGCATACATTTCCATAGGCTCCAGTTCAGCACCAATTTCGTGAGGAAGTTTCGGAACTGTAGGACCAACAATCAAATCAACATTTTCAAGCATTGAAGTAATTTCACCTCTAATTACAGACCTTGCCTTAAGTGCCTGTTTGTAGTATTTGCCGCTGAATTCAGCTTCAGCAATATGTGAACCGATTTTAATTCTTCTTAAAACTTCATCTCCACAAACTTCTTCGATTCTAAAACCATAGTCTCTTCCATCATATTTTCTGGTTGCAGAGAAGAATTCCACATAGTTAATTAAATAATAAGTAGGTAAACACAGGTCAATATAATCAAAGCTCACTTCCACAAGTTCAGCACCAGCATCAACTAATTTCTGAATAGCTTTATTGACGGTTTTGTTGATTTCATCATCTGTCACGTCAATGAATTCCTGACAAACTGCAATTTTCATCCCCTCAAGAGAAGTGTCTTTAAGCACTTCGGTAAAGTCAGGTTTTTCCCAGTCAAGAGTTGTGCATTCGGTTTCATCGTACTTGGCAATTGTATTTAAGGCAAGTGCAATACCGCTTACATCATTTGCCAAAGGTCCAATTTGATCCAGACTCATTGACAAATCAAGCAAACCCTGTCTTGAAACAGCACCGTATGTAGGTTTGAATCCAACAACACCACAGTGTGAAGCAGGATTTCTTATAGATCCTCCTGTGTCTGATCCGATAGAAATATCACACATTTCACCTGCAACCGCAGCTGCACATCCACCTGATGAACCTCCAGGGATTCTTCCCATGGCCGCAGGATTTTGGGTAGGGCCATAGTAGGAAGTTTCGGTTGAACTTCCAGCTGCAAATTCATCCATATTCAAAATACCAATGATTATCCCATCTTCAGATTGAATTTCATCAACAACACTAGCATTGTAACTTCCAAGGTAGTTTTCAAGGGTTTTGGAAGCTGCTGAAATAATCATATCTTCAACATTAATGTTTGCTTTTATACCGAATACCAATCCAGCTAAAGCACCAACTTCATCACCGTTAGCTATTTTTTCATCAATAGTTTCAGCCTGTTTTAATGCATTCTCATAGTTTAATTCTATAAATGCATTAATTGATTCGTTTTTTTCATCAATAACTTTAATGAAACTTTCTACATTTTCTTTAGCTGTCATTTCTCCATTTTTAATGGAGTTCAATTTTTCAATAACGTTCATTAAAACACCTAATAATCATAA
>CACYBU010000185.1 GCA_902772665.1 uncultured Methanobrevibacter sp.
GAAAAAAGATAATAAAATTTCTATGCCTCAAACTGGTGCAGGTTTAGTAAGATACTTTGATGAAGAAAGTTTAGGTCCAAAACTTTCCCCTGAGCATGTTATTGTTGCTACAGTTATTTTAGCTATACTTTGTTTTGTTTTAAGATTTTCTGCATAAGAATATTTTTAAACAATATTTCTACTTTTTTTATAATACAGATTACCATGTTAACCAAGAGAATAATTCCTTGTCTAGACTGTGATTTGCAGGTTCCCGAAGGCCGTGTCGTTAAGGGAGTTGAATTTAAACAAATCAAATATGCCGGAAACCCGGTTGATCTGGCAACCCGCTACTATGAAGAGGGGGCTGATGAGGTTGTTGTTTTAGACATCACAGCTTCACATGAGCGCCGTGCAACAATGGTCGACGTCATTGACAGACTCACAGAAAACGTATTCATGCCGATTTGCGTAGGTGGAGGAATCAGAAAGGTTGATGATTACATTAAAATGCTTAAGGCCGGAGCGGACAAGTGCTCAACAAATACTGCGGCCATCAAAAATCCCGAATTGCTAAGTGAAGCATCAAAGGTTGTAGGCTCACAGGCGGTTGTAATCGGAATCGATGCAAAAAGAAGATATGTTGACCATCCCGACGATGCCCCGGATAAAACAGTCATCAAAACCGATAAGGGCTATTGCTGGTTTGATACAAGCATTTATGGGGGACGTGAGTTTACAGGAATCGATGCAATCCGGTGGGCGGTCAGATGCCAGGATCTTGGTGCCGGAGAGATTCTTTTAACCAGCATGGATGGTGACGGAACCCAGAATGGATATGACATTGAGCTCAACAGAGCGGTCAATGAGGCAGTTGATATTCCGGTTATTGCAAGTGGAGGTGTCGGCAAACCGGAACATATTCTTGAAGTCTTTGAAAAGACAAACGTTTCAGCAGCTCTAGCTGCAAGCATATTCCACTTCAACCAGTACTCAATCGGCACAGTCAAGAATTATCTGAATAAAAATAATGTTGCTGTTCGATTATGATAATTAAAGCTCCGATAGATCTGGAATTAACCCAGTTTTCAGGCCAGACCTCACAACCTCCATGGAAAAGAACCGGCGATACTTTCAGTGAAGTCGTTATTGTTGATGGTACACCAGTTATCTTTGATCTCAGACAGTCCGGTGAGTATATGGACTTTTCATTTTCCGGCGACATTACCAGAAGAAAGGCTCTTTCAAAACTAAACTATATTTATGATTTGGATTTCAGTTTAGATAAATTTTACAGATATCTGTCAAATCATGCAGAACTTGCAGAAATGAGTGAATTCTGCAATGGCCTGAGATTATTTTTGGCTTCCAATCCATTTGAATGTGTCATTTCATCTATTTCATCTGCAAACAATTCCATTAAAAGATGGACAAAATCTGTTTGCGACATAAAAAGGAAATGGGGAGATGAACATAAAGGTTACCATGCTTTTCCTCAAAGTTCGGTGTTGGGAAATGTATATCTTGATGAGGATGATGAATATAATTCATCAAATATTCAAGATATTTCAATGTGTGAGAATAATCTTAAAAGCTGTGGCGTAGGATATAGAGCACCCTACATCAGAAATGCATCCCACTTATTTACACTTGAAATGGACCTCTCTGAAATTTCACAAATGACATATGACGAGGCCTTCGAGACAATAATGCGGGTTCCCGGAGTGGGTCCGAAAGTAGCAGACTGCATACTTCTTTACGGATTCAACTTCAGAGAGGCTTTTCCCTCAGATGTATGGATAAAACGGATAGTGTCTTATTTATACTTTGATAATAAGGACATAAGTGTTGGTAAGGTACGGGAATTTGGAATGGAGGAATTCGGAAATAATGCAGGTTATGTTCAGCTGTACATGTTTCACTATGCCCGTAAATCCGGTCTGATGGACAGGCTGAAAATTAAAAAATAATATATTCCATTTCTTTCAAATATTATCCTGATGGAAAAGAAAAACATAATCCTTTTAATCTGCACGGTATTAAATTTCATTGCGGTTTTTGCAGCCAATGCAGTCAACATTATAATCCCGACAATCGCAACAGAATTTCACATGAGCAATATCGTTCAAAACTGGATTACAATTATCTTTTTTTTAGTAATGGCAATGCTGTCAATACCTGCAGGTCAGATTTCGGGAAAATACGGTCTTAAAAAAGTAACAGTCATAAGCAGTGCTCTTTTTATTGTGATATCACTCGTCAACGTAGTGGTGACCTCCTCAATGGAATTTTTAATCTGCCGCCTTATGCTGGGACTTGTACTGGCATTCATAAATGTGACTTCAATGGCAATGGTGGTATCTGCATTTGAGCCTCAGGAAAGGGGAAAGGCGCTGGGACTTAATATCACTGGAGTCTATATAGGTTTGTCATTATCTCCGTTTCTTGGTGGAGTCCTGAATTACCAGCTTGGATGGAGATCCGTAATTCTATTTTCAGTTCCATTTCTAATTGCCATAATAGTATTGCTTTTAAGAATGGACGATGAATGGATTACATTCCGGGGAATTCCGTTGGATTTGAAGGGTTCGCTCACCTATATAATAGGAATCGCCCTTTTTGTATATGGTTTTACAATACTCAATGATGTTTCAGGTGTTGTGCTGACTGTTCTGGGAGTAATAATACTTATAGTATTTGCATTTATTGAATTAAGGCAGAACAATCCTGTATTTGACATTAAGTTTCTTAAAAACCGCAGGTTTCTATCAGCTAATCTTGCTTCGCTGTGTGCCTATCTTTCAACATTTGCTGTTACAACAATTCTTAATTATCACCTTCAATACATCGATGGATTCGATTCACAGACTACTGGAATAATTCTACTTGTAGCTCCGATTTGTCAGGTAATTTTCGCTCCGATTGCTGGAAAACTCGCCGACAAGTATGTTCCGCAAATACTGGCGGCAGTCGGAATGGGTCTTGGAACGGTATCTCTTCTGTTGTTCTCAACGCTGAACTATGAAACATCACTTGGATTTTTAGTGATTTCAATGATAATCTATGGTGTTGGATTCGGACTATTCTCTCCGCCAAATACAAGTGTTATAATGGGATCAGTTCCACCAAAGGACACTTCAGTTGCTTCAGCTTCAGTATCAACGGTACGTACAGTCGGTCAGGCAATGAGTATGGGAATACTCACCCTTATATTTGCATTTGTAATGGGAAACGTACCTATAGTTGAGGAGTATTATCCGCTGCTGATGAGCAGCTGCCGGATTACCTGTTTAATCTGTGTTGGTTTGTGTCTGGCATCCGTATTTGCTTCACTTGTAGGAATAAGGTCTGGCAGAGTTGAAGTTTAATCTATTTTTTTAATAGTAATTTAATTGAGATTTGATTTGCTACACTGCCATAAATCTATGCAGACCAATTTGTTGTCTTTTGAAAATTTGGACATGAATAATGGTTCATCTTAAATTTCTTCAATATTTCATAATTTTAATCATATTCTGATTCGGAATTGGGGATATAAATCATTACAATTCCTGCCACTAAATTCCAGATCTTTGTAGAATTCTATGAATTTTGTGATAAAAAATATCTGGAGTTTAATGTGGTGGTTTTATGTGTTTGGTTTGAATAAAGGTTTTGAAATTGGAACTTTTACCTGAAGCATGATTCAGGTTTTAGAGCAAAATATTTGTAATGCACGCTTTGTATGGAACAATATTTTAGGCACGTACCTTGAGTTATAATGAATTATTTAAATTTCACGGATACCCGTTATCTCCCACAATACAATAATTTAAATGCTATTTTGAAAATGCTGAAAAAAAGGAAAATAGTTTTTTTTATATGATGGGGAGTCCACCAGTCAGCAGCAGGGTTTATCGTGATTTAAATAAAGCATTTCAATAAATTCTTCAAAGAAGGCATGAGGGTTCCAAAATTTAAATCCAAAAATAACGCCTAACAATTTTTCAGAATTCAAAAAAAACGGAAAATAACATTCGCATAACCAACAGGCGAATACGATTAGCAAAACTGGGATTATGTACATTTATCGCACAAGCAGCAAATACAAAATATTACTTAAAAATTCAAAAATCAATAAATGTAACAGTTAAAAGAGAAAAAGGCAAATATTACGCAATCGTAAATATAAAAACTACTGTAGATGAAGAAGACGGGTATTAATATTGGTATTGATTTAGGATTCAAAAATCTCGCAACACTTTCCACTGGCTAAGAGATAGCCAATCTTGATTTAAGTCACGAAGATGAAATGATTAAAAAATACCAACAAAAATTAAATCGACAGAAATACATGAGCAATAACTATCAAAAACCTTAAAAAAATACTACGAATGGTAGAACAGAAAAAACAATAAAATATAAAATGTATGCCTACAACTAAGTAAATATATTTTTAAAAATTATGATATAATAGCAATGGAGGACTTAAACATAAAAGGAATGTTTAAAAATAAAAGATGGGCTCCTAAATTACAAAGAATAGGTTTACACAAACTTGTTCAAATGATAAAATACAAATCAGAATGGTATAAAAAACATTCATACAAATCGACAGATTCTTTCCGTCCAGCCAACTATGCAGCGAATGCGGATACAAAAAACACGATCTAACACTCGACATACGCGAATGGATCTGCCCAGTATGTAAAACAAAACACAACAGAGGATATCAATGCCGCAAAAATATACTAAAAAAGGCACTACAAGAAATATAAAAAGAAGTATTATTAATGTGAACTCGTAAGTAAACGAGGGATAGCTTGGTAATCCTTATGACTCTCAGAGCATAACAGCCCAAGAATAATTTTACAAAATGCAACAAACAAAAAGTAAA
>CACYBU010000186.1 GCA_902772665.1 uncultured Methanobrevibacter sp.
AATTTTTACTAATTTTGCATATTCAGGATCTGCAGTTGAGTGAACAATTCTTTCAACGATGTCTCTTTCAACAGGTTGTAAATCTTTGACATCATCACCAATAAGGTCACGGATAATTTCTCGACTTTTGTTTGCAATATCCAAACCTTGTTTAGTTGATGCACCCATGAACATTTTGTCTGTCATAATGTTAGTTTTATATTATAATATAGTTAAATATTTTGTTTACTCATGGATTATTTTTAATCAAAAGATAATTCTTAGAAACACCTAAAAACGATAGGCATGTATTGATTACATGACTTTTTTAGCGGCAGACCATCCCGCCAGATAACCGGTTGAAAATGCTATTTTTAAATTATATCCTCCGGTAGGTCCATGCAGATTCAGAATCTCACCTGCAAAATATAAATTGGGAATTAAAGTTGACTCCATTGTCCTTGAATTAACATTTACCAAATCAACTCCTCCAATCGTTATTTTAGCCAAATCTTCATTAAAACCTGTTATTTTAAAAGTGAATCTTTTTAAATTTTCAATTAATTTGTTTTTGCTTTTTTTATTGACTCTTGATAATTCCAAATCACCGTTTAAACTTGTCTGGTTTAAAAAATAATCAATGAAACTGTTTGTCAAAAAGTTTTTCAGGTAATTTTTAAGATGGGTTTTGCCTCTGGTCTGAAAATCCTTTGTAAATCTTTCAAGTAACTGCTCATGTGAAAAATTAGGGCATAAATCAATATTAATCTCCAGATTCAAATCAACATCACCTTCCAATAAGTTATAACTTATAACATGTGATATTTCGTTGCTTAGGTTGATGATAGCCGGACCGGTTAAACCGATGTGTGAGATTAAAACGTTTCCCCTTACCTTTGATTTGTTATAACTTACAACAACATCACTTAGGTTAACTCCCGCAATATCCGATAAATCATTGTCTGTTACTAAAGGGCTTAGACCATATTTTATGTCTGTTATTGGCTGTGAGGTTAAAAAATAGTTATCTTTACTGCATCCGGTCTGGGGATAGGTTACGCCTCCGGTGGCCATGATAATATTATCCGCTTTTAACTTATCATTTATAACAAACCCGTCAGTGATTGTTTTAACTTCAAAGTTATAACTTATAACCACATTTTCAAGCTTATCACTTAGACCTTTTAAGACATCCTCTGATTTTCCGCTTTCGGGAAAAACCCTGTCATCAACTTCGGTTATAAAATCAAAATTAAATAATGAAAATAAGTCTTCATTGGTAAATGAGTAAAAAGAGTGTTTTAAAAAGTTTTTATTATTAAAAAAAGATAATAGCTTTTTAATTGGTTTGTTGTTGGTAATATTGCATCTTCCCCCTCCGGTGAGCAATAGCTTACGGCCTAGTGAGGAGTTCTTTTCAAGCAATATTACACTGGAGGAATTCCGACTGGCCGCAATAGCGGCCATGATTCCAGCCGGTCCACCACCAATAATAGCTATATCATATTCATCCATATTAATCTATGGAGTTAATCTGTGTCTGTCTCTTGGGAAGAGTACACATTCACGGATGTTTTCAGATCCGGTAAGTACCATAGTTAACCTGTCAGCACCTACACCCCATCCTGCATGAGGAGGCATACCGTATTCGAATGCTTTAAGGTAACTTCCAAAACCGGAAGGGTTTAAACCTCTTTCTTCAATTTGTTTTACAAGTAAATCATATTGATGTACACGGGTAGCACCTGAAGATAACTCCAGATTATTGTACATTAAATCGAATGCATGTGAATACTGTTCTTCGCCTTCAACAGGCATTACATAAAACGGTTTGATTTCTGATGGCCATCTGGTTAAGAAGTAAAATCCTCCCATAGTTTCACCTAAAGCTTTTTCAGCTTCACGGGATAAGTCTTCTCCCCATTCCATACTTACATCTTTGGAGTTTACAATATCAACTGCTTCATCATATGTAACAACAGGGAAATCACCGGTTGGCACTTCAAGTTTGTGACCTAAAATATCCAATTCCTCGCTGCAGTGTTCATTAATGTCTTTTAAAACGTTGATAAGCATGTCGTTTAAGATTTTCATTACATCAACATCATCAGCAAATGAAACTTCGGCATCTATTGAAACCGCTTCATTCAGGTGTCTTAATGTATCATGCTCTTCAGCTCTGAAAATCTGACCGATTTCAAATACCTTATCCATTCCTGAAGCCATCATCATCTGTTTGTATAATTGTGGAGACTGACCGAGGAATGCTTCTTTTTCAAAGTAAGTAATTGGGAATAATTCTGTTCCTCCTTCAGTAGCGGAAGCTACAAGTTTAGGAGTGTTAATTTCATAAAATCCATTATTATAGAAGAAATCTCTGATAGTATGGAACATTTGACCTTTGATTTTGAAAATTGCAGAAACATTATCTTTTCTGATATCTAAAAATCTGGAATCCAATCTGGTATCTATTCCTGCTTTAACTTTTTCTGTCGGATCCATTGGTAAAGGCTGGTTGGCCAGGTTTAAGATTTTGATTTCTTTCGGAATAATTTC
>CACYBU010000187.1 GCA_902772665.1 uncultured Methanobrevibacter sp.
TATTGAGATAATTGAAAGCATATGAACATGCATCTATAATATCTTTATGTTTTGAATTAGGGAATGCTTTTAATTGATTAATAAATAATTGTCTTTTGACAGGATCCATTATGTGAACATGGATTTTCCCATCCAATATTGCATTTTTGAATCCAAAAGCACGGTCAACTTTTGTACCTTCAGGTAATGATTGTGTAGTGTTATAACCTTTCAAGTAATCTTCACTCCATAATCTGTAGACTTCTTTTGCAGCTCCACCTTTTGTACCTGGTTCAATATGGATTGGTGTGTTGACTCCATCTGAACGGGCTACACTTTGAACATGGAGTATATTGTCCTCACCGTATTGACCATAATCAAAATCAGTTATTGCATAATGCCAATCGTTAACTTTAAACATTGGCACTCCGACAGTGTAGTCTTTTTTATCATCGTAGCCGTTCTCTACTTTAGTAAATGCCATATCCCAACTACGTATGTTGGCTATGTAGTATTGGTCAAATGGTTCATCATGGAAAATAAGTTTATCAACATTGAAGTAATCTCCAGTTTCATCAATTGGCTTTTGTTGATACAAAGCTTGGAATATACGATTTCCTTGTCTTCTTAATTTGTTATCATAAAATTCTTTACTGTAGAATTGAGGCCATAAGATATTACCTAGTTCATCTACTGCAGAGAACATTATCCAGTCATAGCTGTCTCTGTCATTTTCCCAGAGAAACCCTTGTAGGTCATCACTATGCCATCTGGTATGGACTATAATTAACTTACTGTCCTCTTTAAGACGTTGTTCTACAATTAGGTTAAACCAATCAATTTTTTTTTGTAGTAATGTTGGAGTGATGTCATCGATTCCTTTGTATGGATCATCTATGATGCAGATATCAACTGGATGTCCTGTGATAGAACCACTTGCACCAGTCAGTCTTATTTCACCAGTACATAACCTCCCATTTTTTTCAAACATCAAATAAGTTTTACTAGATTTAACATTACTCACTTTTAATCCAAATAATGGACCTACAATTTGTATTAATTGTCTAATTTGTATACCGAATTTTTCACTTAATGTTGCTTCAGCATTTATCACCAGGATTTTTAATGTTGGGTCTCTACATATTAACCATACTGTATAAGCTAACGTAACAATACTCGATTTTGAATGTTGTGGAGGCATAGCCACACATAAACGATTCTTTGCATGGGGATTGTATATTATATTGGTTAATGCTTTTGCTAATTCTTGGATATGTGGTGCATGAACATTTTTATTGAACATTGAAGCTACAAAGACCCGATAGAAAATATATAGGTCATTTACTATCCTGTTCTTCAGCTTCGGATTCATGTATAAACCTCATCACTTCAGATTCATCAACAAAAGTACCAAGGTTATTATCAATATTAACTTCAACATTAGTGTCATCAGATTTTAACCAATCTAAATCTAATTTAGCTAATTGAATTGCAACTTGAATTTTATCTTTTAAATGGATAGATTCATCATTAAAAAAAGTTTCAAATAAGTCTTGTTGGTCTGCTATCTCCAAACCACCACGGATAAAGTTTAAAACATTAATGCCTTTATTGATTTCTTTGATAATCATTTCTTGAGCTTGATTATCTCTTTCAATTTTATTTTCAACAATATTTACTTTACCATCTTCAATAGCTTTTTGTTGTAATTCAACTTGACGTATTAACGCAGCAATATCTGCATTATCTCTTTTGAATTTATTAATAGACCCATAACTAATTTTTTCTTTGTAGTTCTCCCAAAGATGTTTTTCAATATCTCTTCCACTTACATTATCTAAAATCATTTGTAATATTTCTAAATAATGTGGGGATGAGTCTACAATTCCCATAAGTAACCACTCTGATAAATTGGTAAATCTAAAAATATAGTTTTGGTAAATTTTGATAATGTTTTATATCAAATGATAAAAATAACTTTTATAACATTGTTATACTTTATAGTGTATTCTCTAAAATAATAAAATAAATATTAATGTATAAAATTAAAGTAAATAGTTATTGCTCCAAATACTATAGTGATTATTGCTAACCATGTTTTGAAGTCTTTTTCTTGTGTGTCTGCTCTTGTTTCTAATGCAGTTACTCTATTGGTTAAATTGCTTAGTATTTCTTTTAGGTTGCTGTCATCATTTACACTTTTTAATAGGAAATCATTAATATCTTTCTTTAAATCTTTAATATCTTCTTTCAGTTCCTTCATATCTTCTTTCAATTCTTTAATTGCATCTTCTTTATAATCTGACCTTGTTTCCAAAGCCTCTATCTTACGGGATTGACCTTGTATTTGCTCTTCATGTAAACATTCATTGTGAGTCATCAAATTCCTCAGTTTCGTATTCATCATTTAATACAGGTTCATCTGTATCAATGGTTTTATTCATTGCATTTCCTAACCAATCGAAAGTATTAGGATATTTTGCGTCAAGATATGAGTAGGCAATCCCTGCTATGAATCCTAATATTTGTGCTAATGTTGCTGCATCTACTGGAAGGTTTAATCCTTTTGATGCTGCAAGTGATATGATCCATCCTGCAAATCCTATTAATAAAAATTTTCCGATTGTGGTACTGTTTCCAATATAATTAGTATTATTTGCCATTTTAATATTCCACCTAAATAAATAGTTCAATATAATAAAAAGAAGTGCTATAGTCGGCTTTGACACCGAACCGAACACCAATCATCCTTTTTTTTGTAAGATTATAAAAAAGTTCTTGACTGTATTCTCTACAGCATTAAAATCTTGAAATGTTTTTATGGCTTCCAAAATAATGGGATTAAATGGTTTACCAGGATATTAACGTGTTTGACCCGTTATGCTAAGCTAGCAAATACATGACAAAATTTGAGGTTCCATTAAGAATTCGTAATAATTGTAATATTTTTATCTCAGGCACTAAAAAAACCAAGCAACATTAAATTCAGTGTTTAAATACTAATTGGAGTTTATAATTTATTAATTATGGTAAAGTTTGATTATATCTTTCCCCAGCCTAAACATTTAACTCTCATCCTTTTTTTTTGAAAGCCATAAAAACATTTCTATATTATAATCGTATACCATATGGCAAGATTATTCGGATTCCTGCTACATACTGTATACTTGCAGATGTAACAAGGCCACATTTAGTACAGTAAGCCTCATCTTCATCTTCAGA
>CACYBU010000188.1 GCA_902772665.1 uncultured Methanobrevibacter sp.
AAAGAAAAATTAAATGAAAAAGAATTACTCATGATAAGCTTGCTTTGCTTTATGAACTCAAGAAAAGATATTGAATATAACATACTCGATTCAGCAACAACAATAATAAATATCAAAAACTTAAATGAAGAAATTGGGCAATTCATCAAAGGAGTTGTATTGCTTCTATGCGACAAGTTCATTAAAGACGAATCATTGAACACAAGGATATCAAATTTAATAGATGGTAACATGAAAATAGTAGAAGACTATGCGCAGAGAAAAGTTGATGAAACAAAAAAACAAATCGTTATAAATTTAGATAAAATAGGATTTACAATAGAAGAAATTGCCAGAACAGCAGAGGTAAGTCCCGAATTTGTAAAAAAAGCATTGTCGAAATAATCAAACTAAATCAAACTTTTAAATTCTTTTTTCATTAGAAGGTCATCGACAAACTTGTAATCCAATTTTTCAAATATCTCAACGAGAATATCCTCACGGCTGTCAAAACTCACTACAACACTTTTGAATTCATAATCGATGGCTATTTTTTCAAGCTGCCTTATTAACTTGTAAGCAATCTTTTCCTGATTTCTTGAGTTTAAAAACAAGGTTGTTATCTCAGCGGATTGGGAGTCATATACATTAAAACTGGCACATCCCACTGTTTTTTTAAAGTCGTTTAAAAGCAGCACAACCTGAGGCTCATCCAAATAACAGCCAAAGGAATCGCAAAACTCAATAAATCTTTCATCCCTCTCATCAGTCACTATTATTTCCATCATTTTACCTCAGTATTATTTCCGACTTTTGCAAGCTCCGCATCCCATATTTCAGGGTTATCGGATGTGAATTTTAAAAACAAATCACGGCATTTGCTATCATTCAGCACAACCACTTCAACATCATTGGATTCAAGCAGATTCTCAGCACCCATCAATGTAGTGTTTTCCCCAATTACAACACGGGGAATGTTATACAGTATCACAGTTCCAGAACACATCGGACATGGGGATAATGTAGTGTACAAGCAACATTTGCGATAATCTTCATAATTCAGGCGTCCCGCATTTTCTATTGCATCCACTTCACCATGCAGAATTACAGAATCATTTTGAATCAGCCTGTTATGACCACGAGATATTATCTCACCATCCTTAACAAGCACTGCACCTATTGGAATTCCGCCTTCATCTAAAGACTTTTCGGCTTCCCTGATAGCTTCGGCCATGAAATAATCATCAGTTTTCATAAAAAAAATAAGGTTATAGATGAAATTAATCATCTATTTAAATCTATTAAATAATCCTTTACTGGATTCTTTCTCTAATTTTTCTTCAAGTTTTGCAACTTGTTTTCTTAAATCAGAAATAGTTTTGCTTGATTCATTGGATAATTTATCATAACTACTTTCTTTAACTTTAAGTTGAGTTCTGAGTTCAGAATTTTCTTGTTTGTAATCATCAATTTCTTTTTTAACTTGAGCGTCAACTTCATCTTTATAGTTTCCGAAATCGATGATTTCAGCTCTTAGTTTGTCAACCTCTTCAGAAAGCTCAATGTTTTCTTTTCTTGAATCGGATAATTTTTGTTTTAAATCTTCAGCTTCTTTAGATAAAGCATCATTTTCCTGTTTAATAGTGTCGATATCAGTAGAATCAAGTTTGGATTTAAGGTCTGATATTTTAGCTTCCAATTCATCTTTAATGGAATTTACTTCACTTTCTAATTTATCAGCTCTTACTTTGTGAACAGCACCTTCAGCGCCTATTTTTCCAAGTTGACCACTTAAATCGGCATTTATATCCAATTGATCAAAGTATTTTCTTGTACTTTTTTCAAGTGCATCAGTTAATTCTCTTTTAACTTTCTTTAACTCTGCATTTTCCTTTTTGAGTTTAGGAATAACTTTATTGGTTAAGTAATTGAGCTCATTAGACTGATTGGATAATTTTTTATCTTTTTCAGCTAATTTTGCTTTTAAATCACCTTTTTTAGAAGTATTTTGTTTTGGTTGTTCTTCAGGTTCTTCTTCCACAGGTTCTTCCTCAGGAACTTCTTCAACAACCTCTTCTTCAACAGTTTCTACAACAGGTCCCTCTTCAACAACCTCTTCCTCAGCAGCTTCCACAACAGGCTCTTCTTCAGGAACTTCTTCAACAGGTTCCTCCTCAACAGCCTCCTCTTCTACAGCTTCTTCGACAACAGGTTCAGGAACTTTATTTTCAACAACAGGTTCTTCAATAACCTTTTCTTCAACTGTTTTCTCTTCTGATTTATCTTTAGATTTAGATCTTAACTTATCTAAATCCAATTTTACTTTTTGCCCATACATCGCATTCATTGGTTTATCATCAGACATTAAAATCACCATAATAGCAATATTAGTTTTTAAAGTTCAACTACAAAATACATTAATAGATTATGATTTTGCCATATTTAAGTATTTTCTAAAAAACATTAATAACGATGAAAAACAATAAATTATATACCAAATTAATTTTGTAACTAACGGCGATACCATGGATTATTTTGACAGATTAGAGAAAGAAACCAATCACCTATACGAAATTGCTAATGAGGCAAGGTCTAAAGGTCTGGATGTTGAAACACAAACTGAAGTGCCCCTTGCAAAGGATTTAGCTGAAAGAGTAGAAGGGCTTGTTGGCCCCGAAGGTGTTGCACAAAGAATCAAAAAATTAGAAGCAGATGGGATGGACAGAGAAAGCGTTGCTTTTGAGATTGCTGCCGAGATTGCATCAGGCCAGTTTGAGCTTACCGGTGAAAAGGCAAAATGGAACGAAGAACAAAGATGCGATCAAGGTCTTAGAACAGCGCTTGCGATTTTAACTGAAGGAGTAGTGGCAGCACCCCTTGAAGGAATTTCACAAGTGAAAATTAAAGAAAACTTTGATGGAACAAAATATATTGGAGTTTATTTTGCAGGCCCTATCAGAAGTGCGGGAGGTACAGCTGCAGCATTGTCCGTACTTTTAGGAGATAAAATCAGACAGGCAATTAACATTGATGAGTTTAAGCCGATTGAAGATGAGATTGAAAGATATGTAGAGGAAGTTGAGCTTTACGAATCCGAAGTTACAAATTTGCAGTACTCACCAACACCAGAAGAAGTGAGATTTGCGGCAAACCATATTCCAGTGGAGGTTTCAGGCGAACAGACCGACCAGGTGGAGGTATCCCACAGGGATTTGGAAAGGGTAGAAACAAACAACATTCGTGGCGGAGCTCTTCTTGCGATGGTTGAAGGAGTAATTCAGAAGTCGAAAAAGATTAAAAAGATTGCAAATAAGTTGGGTCTTGACTGGGATTGGCTTGAAGAGTACTCAAAACCTAAAAAAAGCGATTCATCAGATGACAGTGGAGATTCAGATATTCTAAGTGAACCAAAATATATTCAGGATATCATTGGCGGAAGACCGATTCTCGGATATCCTTCCGAAAAAGGCGGTTTTAGACTAAGATACGGAAGATCAAGAAATACCG